>CAZVPC010000001.1:0-38122 GCA_964629005.1 uncultured Pseudoalteromonadaceae bacterium
ATGCAGAACAAAAAGCAGCAATTGTTGCAGAATACGCTCAAAAAGAAGGTGATACTGGTTCACCAGAAGTACAAGTTGCGTTGTTAACAACACAAATTAATCATCTTCAAGGTCACTTTAAAGAGCATCTTCATGATCATCATTCACGTCGTGGTTTATTGCGTATGGTAAGTCAACGTCGTAAATTACTTGACTATCTCAAAAGAAAAAATGTTGAACGTTATACTGGTTTGATTGCTAAATTAGGATTACGTCGTTAAGTTGC
The DNA here is from genome assembly GCA_964629005.1 of uncultured Pseudoalteromonadaceae bacterium. Lineage (GTDB taxonomy): Bacteria > Pseudomonadota > Gammaproteobacteria > Enterobacterales > Alteromonadaceae. The sequence continues at coordinate 266 of CAZVPC010000001.1, forward strand.
TATGACTAACAGACAAATAAAAAAAGAGCCTTAAGGCTCTTTTTTTGTATTACAATAATAACCAGTTACAAATTTTTTATCTTGGTGCTCCGATAGCGATTGAATTTTGATCTTGATAAACTAATTGGCTGTAAGCTAATGGAGTGGTTACTGCCGTCATGTTTGCTGTTCGATCGCCACGTATACTGACATAGTTAACACTAAAATTATCGGCTGAACGATTATTTGCTAAAGCGTTATTACTAGCAAATTGCATCATCATTAATTGATCTTCGGGTAGAGGACGATTAAGTAACGACAACAACAGTTGATGATCTGTTGTTAATGGTTTCTTCTCAACAGTAAAAGAGTTATGGGTAAGGTTTGAGGTGCTACTGCAAGCAGATAAAATAAGCGCCAGCAACATAGCTAAAATTTTTGTTAGAAAAGTCATGGTTTAGTCACAATTAATACAGCCTAAACCTTGTAGAGCAAATGTTACGCCAATACGAATTTTGTGTTCTATCTAATTGAAATCATGGATATTTATTTTATTTTTGTGATTTTGTTTTGTTTTGTTTTAAATGTGGTTTTCTTAACGTCAAAAAAACCACACTTAAAAAAAGGAGGCTATGCCCTCCATTTTTAATTATTATTCTTCACTTACTGAGCGTAATAAAGCATTAATGCCGACTTTAGCGCGTGTTTTACTGTCAACCTTTTTCACAATAATGGCGGCATATAAACTATGCGTACCGCATTTTGCTGGTAAGTTGCCAGAAACCACCACTGAGCCAGCAGGAACGCGACCATAATGTATTTCACCCGTCGCGCGATCATAAATTCGAGTGCTTTGACTGATGTAAACCCCCATTGAAATTACGGCACCTTCTTCAACTACGACCCCCTCAACAATTTCTGAACGCGCACCGATAAAACAGTTATCTTCAATTATGGTCGGTCCTGCTTGTAGCGGCTCTAATACACCACCAATGCCGACACCACCTGATAAATGGACATTCTTACCGATTTGCGCGCATGAGCCGACTGTTGCCCATGTGTCTATCATAGTGCCTTCATCTACATAAGCGCCAATGTTGACATAACTTGGCATTACCACCACGTTTTTAGCAATAAAACTTCCGGTGCGCACGGTTGCAGGTGGAACGATGCGTACACCGTCTGCGGCAAACATAGCTTGGTTATAGTGACTGTACTTAAGCGGTACTTTGTCAAAAAATTTACTTTCGCCACCATCAATTATGTTGTTATCCCAAATACGAAAAGATAATAGTACGGCTTTTTTTAGCCATTGATGAACAACCCATTCACCAGCAATTTTTTCAGCAACGCGCGCGCTACCATTATTTAAGCGGGCAAGCGCATCGAGTATTGCTTGTTTGATCTCTGCTGGAACATTGTTTGGGGTGATATTTGCTCTGTTTTCAAAAGCGATTTCAATAATACTTTGTATTGAGTTCATTTAAATTCCTAGTTAAATTAATCGAGTGCTGCTTGTAATTTTTCAGCCAATAGTTGCTGCTCTTGCTCAGATAAGGCCTTGTTTTCATGATTAGATAGGGTAAAAACATCTTCGGCTTTTTCTCCGAAAGTGGTGATTTTTGCTGAATGAATAGTCAACGCTAAATGTTGAAAAACTTGAGCTATTTGCGTTAGTAAACCAGGATGATCTAGCGCAATAATTTCGATCATGGTTTTATTTTTTGCGGGCGATTTAACAAAGCTTACCTGTGTTTTAATTTTGAACTGCTTTAATTTATGGTTGCTTGGTCGTGTCATTATTGGCGCACTATTATTTTCAATAAAATTTTCTGCTAATTTAGCCGTTAGTGTGTCAGCAATAGTAGTGGCGCGATAATTATCCTCAAGTGCTTTACCGCGATGATCTAAAACGACAAAGGTATTTAGGGTATAACCTGTTTTGCTGGTAATTATTTTAGCATCATGGATAGATAATTTTTTAGTCCCGAGTAAAGTAACCGTAGCGGCAAAAACATTAGCATGCTCTTTGGTGAAAACAAAAACCTCGCTACCACCCCGATAAGGTTTAGGGCTAATTAATACTAACGGTTTTGATCGGTCGTGGCTGAGAATGTTTTTACAGTGCCAACAAATTTGCTCTGGTGAATAACGGATAAAGTAATCGGCTTTAAATTCTTCCCATAAGGTTTCAATAGCCGTTTTTTCTATTTTTGTAGCGATTAATAAAGTGAGTGCTTGTTGCTGGTTTTCTCTTATTTTAGCACGCATGTCGACGGGTTTTTCAAGTCCGCGTCGAAAAGCACGTTTAGTGGCGAAATATAGATCATCAAGTAAATTAGCTTTCCAACTATTCCATAAGCTTTCGTTAGTGGCGCGCATATCTGCGATGGTTAAACAATATAAATAATCTAAGTGTGCTTCGTCACGAACGATACCGCCGAATTCGTTAATGACGATTTCATCTGAAATATCACGTCGTTGTGCGGTAACTGACATTAACAAGTGATTTTTTACTAACCATGCAACCATTCGACCATCATGATCATTAAGATGGTGAGCCTTACAAAACTCAAGGGCATCAACGGCACCTAGCTTGGCATGGTCTCCACCTCGACCTTTGGCAATATCATGAAAGATACCCGCTAAAAAAAGAACGTCTGGTTTACGAATACGTTGAACAATTTTGCTACAAAGAGGGTACTCATGATTATGCTCAACTTGACTAAAACGATATAAGTTTTTAATTAACCGATAACTATGTTCGTCTACAGAATAAGCATGAAATAAATCAAATTGCATTTGTCCGACAATGTTTTTCCAAGCAGGAAGATAAGCGCCAATAATACTGTGACGGTGCATTAGGGTAAAAGGTAAGCCTAAACCTCGTGGATGTTTAATTATTTCAATAAAAATTCGTCGACATTCTGCATAGTCAACCAAACCTGAAATTAAGCGTCGGCGAGCATTGCGCATTAATCGAACAGTATTGGAATGAATACCTTTAACTTGCTTATGCAGAGCAATATTCAAAAACATTTCCATTATTTTAACTGGACGCATGAATAAGCGACTATTAGTAATTTGGATCAAACCATCGTTGATCATAAAATCATTATCAATCGGGATCAATTTATCCTTACTTTTTTGGTTAATAATGGCTTGTTCAAAATGTTGCAACAGCATATTATTAAGCTCGACCACACGACCAATGGTGCGAAAAAAACGCTTCATCATGCACTCTATTGTGATTTTACCTTCATCACCAAAGCCCATTAGTTTGGCGACATCGGCTTGATAATCAAACAGTAGACGATTTTCGTTACGGCCGGCGACAAAATGCAAAGCGAAGCGCATTCGCCATAAATAATCTTGACATTCAAGTAACTCAAAAAATTCATTTCGAGTTAAGTAATCATGTTCAACTAATTCATCTAATGAGTTGGCAGAAAAATGACGTTTAGCGACCCAAGCAATGGTTTGAATATCGCGTAAACCACCAGGATTAGCTTTTAAATTTGGCTCTAGAGTATAAGCTGCACCATGATAACGTTGATGCCGATGAAATTGTTCTTCACGTTTGGCGATAAAAAACTTTTTAGGTGTCCAAAAAACATCTTCATGTAATAAGGGCAGTAAATGCTGCGTTAAAGATTCGTTGCCGGTAATGTGGCGCATTTCCATTAAGTTAGTTGCGACTGTAACATCAGCAATAGCTTGTTTTAAACATTCTTTAACACTGCGCACGCTGGAGCCAATATCGAGCTTTACATCCCATAATTGGGTCAGAAAGGTTGAAATTTTTTCTGCGAGTTCGTCATTAACTTTATCTTGGGTGAGTAACAAAATATCAACATCGGAATGGGGATGTAATTCACCGCGTCCGTATCCGCCCACCGCGATCAAACTTATTTGAAATTCATCCAAATGGTGTTGGCACCATAGTTTGATCAATATATGATCAACAAACTCTGCTCTGGCAGTTATTAAAGTATTGGTGTCTTCTTGATTGAAGACACTTTTTAGCCATAGATTAAATTCTTGCGTTAATTGGCAGATATCACGACTGCTTAGTTTTTCAGTCGTGATCGCTAGTTGTTCAAAAAAATGAGCGGGAACAATTGATTGAGCGTTCAAGATTTATCTTCTTATAGTTAATCAAAATAAAAAATTTAATTATGTAAGATCCTAGTAATGGTATCATCTTTACGGTGTGTCAGTATTTCACAACCAGTATTGGTAACAACAACCGTGTGTTCCCATTGTGCCGATTTTTTCTTATCTACGGTGTAAACTGTCCAACCATCATCTTTATCCGTAACGGTACCAGCTCGACCGAGATTAACCATGGGTTCGATAGTAAAGCACATGCCTGCTTGCATTTTTTCATTATCATTATTTTTGTAATGCACAACTTGTGGATCTTCATGAAATTCTAACCCAATACCATGACCACAATATTCTTTCACGATAGAAAAACGTCCTGATTTTTTAACAAATTTTTGTATTGCCGTGCCGATTTCACCAAATTTAGCACCGGGTTTCACCTTTTTTAAACCAACATATAACGCATCTTGAGTAATACGACATAAACGGTTATCTTCAGGTGAAACATTACCAATTAAAAACATTTTGCTAGTATCGCCATGATAACCATTCTTAATCACGGTAATGTCAATATTAATAATATCACCATCAAGCAATTTAGTTTCATCAGGAATGCCATGGCAAACAACATGATTAATTGACGTGCAAATCGATTTCGGAAAACCGTGATAATCAAGTGGCGCAGAAATAGCGCCTTGAATTTTATCAGTATAGCTTGCACAAAGTGCGTCGAGTTCACCCGTTGTAACCCCAACTTTTACATGGGGGGCGATCATTACTAATACGTCGGCAGCGAGTTTTCCGGCAATGCGCATTTTCTCTATTTCTTGTTGATTTTTAATGGCTATTGTCATTGTTACCTCTGGGTGTTGTTTCTTTTAGGGATTGTAAAATTACTCTATTTATAGCACAGCCGTTATTTGGCTAGCTCTAGTTTAATTGCATTAACAATTGCATTAGGTTTTGTTAAATAGTAATTGTGATTTAATAGCGTTAAATTGTCATCACTAGCCAATAATAGTGCAGGAATGGCGCTAGTGTTGATAATTTCTTGCATCTCGAATATTTCTTGGAGGTCAAATTCAGCCTCTTTAGTTAATTTGTTAAGCGTTAGGGCTTTAGTTGGCGGCGATAATTTTAATTGTTTAATAATCGGTTGTATTTGCTCAATGTTGTTTAATTCAACACCTTGTTGGAAATGTGCATTTTGCAATGCGTTGAGCAATGACAAGGTTTTTGCTGGGGTTTTATGGTTTGTCCATGCTAGTACATTGGCGCTTAACGTTGAGTCTTTAGGGTTGCTCAAATTACTGATATAGGCTGTAGAAAAAATTGCATTGCTCAGTTGTTTAACGGCTGTAATTTGTGCAGCGTTAATTTTATTATCGCCTTCGAACTCTTTAGCTGAAAAAAAGGCACTATGCCAAAAATGTATTTTTATAGCAGGTAAGTTGATGGCAACTTCATTGATCAGGCTGGTGGCCGCATAACTCCAAGGACAATGGCTGTCGTAGATAAAAATTAATTCTGCATTCATTGGCTGTTTATTCGATTAAGTCAAAAAAGTAAAAACTAATTTTATCGTGTGTAACCAGCTTCGCCTAGTAAAAATTTGATCTATATCAAATCTTAATGAGAATGATTTGCATTTAGGATTTTGTTTGGTTAATATGGCTACAGTAAATAACGCCTTAATAATTAACCCTTGAATAAAATTGGATTTCAAAAACATGATGAAAAAAACGCTTATCGCTGCGGCTCTTTTTAGTGTATTAACCAGTCAGACAAGCTTTGCGAATGAAGAAACCGAGCAATTACGTAAAATTATAACGGAACAAAAGAAAGTATTAAATCGTCTTGAGCAACGTTTAGATCAGAGTGAAAAGCGCTTAGACAAAACAGAACAACGCATTGAAATAACGGCTGAGCAGGTTGAACAGGCTTCAACTACTACATCTGCCACTAAATTAGGTGGTTACGGAGAGATGCATTATAACAATATAAATGATAAGCAAAAATTAGATTTTCATCGTTTTGTATTATTTGTTGATCATGAGTTTACCGATAAATTGCGTTTTTATTCAGAACTAGAAGTTGAACATGTTGTTGCTGAAGAGGGGGCTGGTGGCGCTGTTGAATTAGAGCAGGCCTTTATTGAATATGATTATAGTGACACCATTACCACAACTTTAGGTTTGTTTTTGGTTCCTGTGGGCATTATTAATGAGTCGCATGAACCGACAACTTTTTATGGTGTTGAACGTAATCCAGTCGAAAAAAATATTATTCCAACAACGTGGTGGGAAGGTGGCGCGGCCGTTAATTTTAAACCACTCGGCGGGGTAAGTTTTGATTTTGCTTTAACTAGTGGTTTAAATACTCCTCTAGAAGGCGCTAACGCTTACAAGGTTAGAAGCGGTCGGCAAAGCGTTTCTAATGCGAATGCCAACAGTTTAGCGTTTACTTCACGCTTTAAATATACCGCGATCCCTGGGGTGGAATTGGCAGCAACGCTACAATATCAACAAGATATCACCCAAGGTGCTGTTGGTGTAGATAAAGCGGATGCCACACTTTTTGAAGCCCATGGTATTTATCAACGGCAAAACTTTAAGTTCATTGCTTTGTATACCCGTTGGGATATTAACGGTAATGAAGCCAAAGTATTAGGACGTGATCAACAAACAGGCTGGTATTTTGAACCGTCTTATAAATTAACAGAAGAATTGGGTCTATTTGCTCGTTTTGCCCAATATGATAATAATGCCGGCAATGTGATTGAGACTAAAAAAACTCAAACTAACGTTGGTTTAAATTATTATTTGCATGAAAATGTGGTCTTAAAAGCTGATTGGGAACAGCAAGACTCATCAGGTAATAATGGTTTTAATTTAGGTGTGGGTTATCAATTTTAATTGATAGGGTTTTTACTATAAAACAGCAATGAACAGGGGGAACTCTGTTCATTTTGTTCATCTCGTGATACTTCAAAATGCAGTGTAGGTTGGCCTTTAGGCCATCAAACTGATAAGACGGGCTGAAGCCCGACCTTTTTAGGTGTAATGGGTATACGTTTAGGAATTTTTATGAATAAATTTTTAATGATCTTCATTTTGATGCTAATTAACCTATCGATGCTATTTTCGAATAACGTTTTTTCGAGAGGTATTTATCAACAACCTGAGCAATTTATTAGTGAAGCACTTGATGGCGTTATGCCAAAACCACAAATTTATTGGTTGACAAGAGAAGATAAAGAAGCGATTGCTGAAATTCTTAAACATCAATATAAACGCTTACGCATACGTTATTGGCAGAGCAATAATGAAACGGTGTGGATTTTAAATGAAGTGGGTAAAGATAAACCGATCACGATAGGGGTTCAAATTAAGGATCATGCGATTAGCCAATTAAAAGTTTTGACTTATCGTGAAAGTCGTGGAGATGAAGTACGTCATTCGTTTTTTACCGCGCAGTTTAATTTCGCCAAATTAAATGAAAATAATGAGCTAGATCGCAATATTGATGGTATAACAGGTGCCACCATGTCAGTAAGAGCCTTAACAAAAGTCTCTCGTTTAGCGCTTTGGTTAGATAAACGAGTAACCATTGCTAAGTGAATTGAAACGCGGAAGTCATTTAGATATTGATCATATTGATAAAGTTTAAACTCACCCTGAAACAGGCATTTTGAAGTATCATGAGTCTAATATTGTTGATCATAAAAATAGCCCGTAAACATTAACTATGCTAAAACCAACCCAATCATTACATGTTCGTTTAATTCGTCATTTGCGCGAATGGCATAGAAAACTTGGCATAATAGCCGCGTTTTTGCTTATTTTCCTTTCTGTCAGTGGCATAGCAATAAATCACAGTCATTCGCTTTCGTTAGATAGTTGGCATGTTAAAAGTGCTTGGTTATTAAATTTTTACGGTATTAAAGCACCGACCGATATTCGTTTCTATGGTAAAAACAACTTATTCGTTACGGATCAATTGCTTTGGTTTAAGCAAAAATTATTGTTAGAAAGTTTAAATGAAGCCATTATTGGTGTGGGAAAATTCAAGCAATTTTGGTTGGTGGTAACAACGCAACAATTGTATTTATTTTCAATGCAAGGTGAATTAGTGGATCAGCTTGATAGTGCTTCTGGGGTACCAATGCACATTAGCGCAATGAATATTAGCGCAAATCATCTTCTTTTAAATACATCGACGGGCTATTTTCAAACAGATGCCGATTTTCTCGATTGGCAAAAAGTTAACCTTGTAACAGTACCTGTATGGTTAACCGCTAATCAAGTTAAAGATGAACGCTATCATCAGGCAAAATTGTTATATAAATCACAGTATTTAACATGGGAACGAGTACTTTTAGATCTGCATAGCGGGCGAATTTTTGGCATGTTCGGTATCATATTATCTGATATTATTGCGATTATACTCATTTTATTGTCAATGAGCGGTTTATACATTTGGCTGCGTTACGCTAAAAATAAGCGCTAGATTCTTATTGCGGCTTAATTTATCGCTAGTCAAAACACTCTTTTTATGGTATAAAGTGCGCCGCTGAATTTTGTCTTTGGGTCTCACTCGTCGATAAAATGTCAGTAATTAACCGTGTCGACATTAATTTAGTAAGCTAACTAATGCGGCATAACAATAAAATTCACATACATCTCATTAAAAGGTATACCGGGGTGCTCTCTTAGTTAGCTCTTAGCTTAACTATAAAACGAGTCGTGTATATCGGATGTATGGACGCTTAACCCCAATAGGATTAAAAATGCCAAATATTTCAATGCGTGATTTACTTAAAGCTGGTGCCCATTTCGGTCACAAAACTCGTTACTGGAATCCAAAAATGAAACCCTTCATTTTTGGTGCTCGCGATAAAGTTCATATCATCAACTTAGAAAAAACTGTGCCTATGTTTGCTGACGCTTTAGCTCTATTGTCTAATGTTTCATCTAAAAAAGGTAAAGTTTTATTTGTTGGTACTAAGCGCGCCGCTGGCGAAGCAATCAAAGAAGCTGGTTTGAAAAGCGAGCAATTTTTTGTGAACCATCGCTGGTTAGGTGGTATGTTGACTAACTGGAAAACAGTACGTCAATCTATCAAACGTTTAAAAGACTTAGAAGCGCAAACCACTGATGGTACTTTTGAAGCGTTAACAAAGAAAGAAGCGTTAATGCGTACTCGTGAAATGATCAAACTAGATAAAAGTTTAGGTGGCATCAAAAACATGGGTGGTTTACCTGACGTTTTATTTGTGATCGATGCTGATCATGAACACATTGCTATTAAAGAAGCGAACAACCTTGGCATTCCAGTAATCTCAATTGTTGATACTAACTCAAATCCAGATGGTGTTGATTACATCATACCGGGTAACGATGATGCAATTCGTTCAATTAACTTGTACTTAGACTTAGCTTGCTCAGCGATTACTGAAGGTCGTGAGCAAAATATCGTCGTTCAAGCTGAAAAAGACGGTTTTGTTGAAGCAGAAACTTGATCCTAACGTTGCGGTTTAGTTTGTAGACTCAACTGCAGAAGCTAGCATGTTTTTTTGAGATGGCAACAGGGTTTATATTTTCTATGTTGCCGTATTAACATTTATTTTTGAGGAATTAACCCATGGCAATTACTGCTGCAATGGTTAAAGAACTTCGTGAACGCACAGCTGCGGGCATGATGGATTGTAAAAAAGCGTTAGTTGAAGCTGATGGCGATATGGAATTAGCCATTGATAACATGCGTAAATCAGGTCAAGCGAAAGCGGCTAAAAAAGCAGGCCGTATCGCGGCTGAAGGTGTTATTTTAACTAAAACTGCAAATGGCGTAGCAACTATTGTTGAACTTAACTGTGAAACTGATTTTGTTGCCCGTGACGAAAGCTTTAAAGCATTTGGTCAAGCACTGATCAATGCTGCTTTTGAAAGTAGAGCCAATGATGTTACTGTATTAAATGCAGTTAGTTTAGGCGAACACACTATTGAAGAAACTCGTGCTAATTTAGTCGCTAAAATTGGTGAAAACATGACTGTACGTCGTGTGCAAACTATTGAAGGCGCTGAGCTTATGGCTGAGTACGTGCATAGTGGCAAAATAGGTGTTGTGGTCGCTCTTAATGGTGGTGATGCAGAATTAGCGAAACATCTTGCTATGCATACTGCGGCTTCTAACCCTCAATACATTAAACCAGAAGATGTTCCGGCTGATGTTGTTGAGAAAGAAAAAGCTATTCAACTTGATATCGCGGTACAAAGTGGCAAACCACAAGCCATTGCTGAAAAAATGGTAACCGGTCGTATGGCTAAGTTTACTGGCGAAATCAGCTTAACTGGTCAAGCTTTCATTATGGATCCATCTCAAAAAGTTGGACAACTTTTGAAAGAAAAATCGGCTGAAGTAACAAGTTTTGTTCGTTTTGAAGTGGGTGAAGGTATCGAGAAAAAATCAGAAGATTTTGCTGCTGAAGTAGAAGCAACGATTGCTGCTACTAAAGCCTAATTCTTTATATTCATCAATTATTTTGAATTGTATTTTGAATTGAATTACGCTCATTTAAATTCGGATGAGCATTATTAAGTTAAAAGGCGTCTACATTGTAGGCGCTTTTTTTTGTTTATTTGGTTATAAGCAATAACTATTTTTTTTAAAAGCTTTCGATAGTTGTAAAAAACCATTAAAATGACAGCGGTCAATATTGTCCGTGGTTATTTTTATCTACAGGAATACCTATTCTATGAGCATCAACCCTAAACCTAAGTATCGTCGTATTCTTCTTAAACTCAGTGGCGAAGCCTTAATGGGTGAAGAAGGTTTTGGTATTGATCCAAAAGTGCTTGATCGTATGGCGCAAGAAATTAAAGAATTAATTGAGATGGGTATTCAAGTGGGTTTAGTCATTGGCGGTGGTAATTTATTTCGTGGTGCAGGTCTTGCAGAAGCGGGTATGAATCGTGTTGTTGGCGACCAAATGGGTATGCTTGCTACAGTTATGAATGGTTTGGCGATGCGTGATGCCTTGCATCGTGCTTTTGTTAATGCTCGTTTGATGTCGGCTATTGATTTAGCGGGTGTTTGTGATACTTATAACTGGGCGGAAGCAATTAGTTTATTAAAAACGGGTCGAGTGGTGATTTTTTCTGCGGGTACCGGTAATCCATTTTTTACTACTGACTCTGCGGCTTGTTTACGTGGTATCGAAATTGAAGCAGACGCGGTATTAAAAGCAACGAAAGTTGATGGTGTTTATTCGGCTGATCCGGTAAAAAATCCTGAAGCAGAGCTTTATTCACACTTAACTTATCAAGATGTGTTAGAAAAAGAATTAAAAGTAATGGATTTATCTGCCTTTACTTTAGCTCGTGATCACAGTATGCCAATTAGAGTGTTTAATATGAATAAACCGGGTGCATTAAAAGCTGTGATCATGGGTGAGCCAGAAGGTACTATTATCAATCATGGTAATACCCAGAATTAAAATAAAATGGTAGACGTGTTTTTGCATGCAGGGATGTAGGTACTTAGGTTTTGTCTGGAACTACTAACCTCAACCGCATGCTTTTAGATGATAAATCTTCTCTTACAAAAGATTTACAATCAATACATTAAAAATAAGATAACAATATTGTAGAGTAGAGCCAAAATATTAGTTGTTTAAGGAATATTTACAGTGATAAATGAAATAAAAAATGATGCTCAAGCGCGTATGGGTAAAAGTATTGAGTCATTCAAAACCCATTTAAATAAAATTAGAACGGGCCGTGCCCATCCGTCATTGCTTGATAATATTACCGTTGATTATTATGGTATGGCAACACCGTTAAACCAAGTGGGTAATTTATCAACACCCGATGCGCGTACTTTGGCGATCACTGTTTTTGATAAAGGCATGATTGGAGCGGTTGAAAAAGCAATTTTAAAATCAGATTTAGGTTTAAATCCTTCGTCAAATGGCACCTTGATCCGTATACCATTACCACCATTAACAGAAGAACGTCGTAAAGAGTTGGTAAAAGTAGTACGTGGTGAAGCTGAAAATGGTAAAATTTCTATTCGTAATATTCGTCGCGACGCTAATTCCGATATTAAGGACTTAGAAAAAGAGAAAGAGATCAGCGAAGATGAACAGCATAAAGCAGAAGATGAAATTCAAAAAATAACTGACTCATTTATTAAACAAGTTGACGAAATTTTAGCCGTAAAAGAAAAAGAATTAATGGAAGTTTGATTTTTTCGTTGATTATTACTTAACGCCGTAGATAATGTCTGCGGCGTTGTTTTATCTGACGTCTTAATTAGAGGTGATTTTTTAATGAGCAAAATGCTAATTAACAACACATGGAAATTTTGTGAGTAACGCAGAACTAACTGATCCAAATGAAGATTTAATACCTCAACATATCGCTATTATTATGGATGGGAATGGACGTTGGGCTAAACAACGTGGCAAATCACGGGTATTTGGTCATAAATCAGGCGTTGAAACGGTACGTTCATCTGTTTCTACAGCACGAAAACTTGGTGTGCAGGCCTTAACTTTGTTTGCTTTTAGTAGTGAGAACTGGCAACGACCAGAGCAAGAGGTTGGCGTGTTAATGGACTTATTCATGTTTGTGTTAACGCGAGAAGTTAAACGATTACATAAAAATGATATTAAGTTTCAAGTGATTGGCGACGTAAGCCGCTTTTCGATAAAACTACAAAAAAAAATAATTGATGCACAAAAATTAACAGAAAATAATACCAGTATGGTACTTTCGGTTGCGGCGAATTATGGCGGACGTTGGGATATAAGCCATGCAGCTAAAATTTTAGCGACTCAAGTTGCTAATCATGAAATAACCCTTGAAGATATAAATGAACACAGTTTAAATCAGCATGTTTGTTTAGCTGATTTACCGGAACTAGATTTACTTATTCGTACTGGTGGTGATTTTAGAATAAGTAATTTTTTATTATGGCAAGCTGCCTATGCCGAGTTTTATTTTACAGAAACCTTGTGGCCTGATTTTGATGAACAACAATTTAAAAAAGCATTGTCAACTTTCAGTCAAAGAGAACGACGATTTGGTCAAACTGGCGAGCAAGTAAAACTTACTTAATAAAATAAAAGAATAAAAGGAAACTCATTTGCTAATACAACGAATTTTAACAGCCTTAATTTTAGCTCCGTTGGCAATAACGGCAATATTTTATTTACCGTTAACTTATTTTGCGGGTTTTATTTTAATTGTTATGGCAATTGGCGCTTGGGAATGGGGGCCCTTTATGGGGTTTTCCAGTAATCGCCGCCGTATATTCTTTGTGTTGACTAACGTCATTCTGATCTCGATGCTCTGGCTTGCTTTACCGTTAGATAAACTCTGGACAAGTGCGAGTGAACTTCATGCTTTTATTATTGGTATTTTATGGTTAACTGTTGTTTGGTGGTTATTATCGGCTTTTTTAACGTTTGTTTATCCTCGCTATAGTGCTTTTTGGTCGAGTCATCGTTCGGTACGAGGGATCTTTGGTTGGTTGACTATTGTACCTACATGGCTTGCCTTTATGATTTTACGTAGTCATGAATATCAAGTTGATCAATATGATGGTGCACAATTGATCATGTTTTTATTTTTAATGGTATGGAGCGCAGATGTTGGTGCCTATTTTGTGGGTAAAGCCATTGGTAAACATAAACTAATGCCTAACGTTAGCCCAGGGAAAACCGTTGAAGGTTTTTTTGGCGGTGTTCTTTTTGCTTGTTTGATGATCAGCTTGTCTGGTTATTTTATTGGTTGGTCTTGGTCACAACAATTGACGGTGTTATTAGTCACCGTGTTGATCACCACGATTTCTGTTTTAGGCGATTTGAATGAAAGTATGTTTAAGCGTCAAGCAGGTATTAAAGACAGTGGTTCGATTTTACCGGGGCATGGTGGCATTTTAGACCGTATTGATAGTCTTACTGCAACAGCACCTGTTTATGCACTGTGTTACGTGTTTTTGGGTTGGTAATATGTCGATTAGCAAAAAACAGCAAATTTGTATTTTGGGTTCAACTGGCTCTATTGGTGTTAATACGCTTGATGTTATTAGCCGTCACCGTGAAAAATTTCAAGTTACTTGCTTAACAGCGAATACACGTACGGATGATATTTTTAAACAATGTCAACAATTTATGCCGCAAAAAGTGGTGATGGTTTGTGCAAAGGCAGCAGAGCAATTAGCGCAAAAATTGCAACAAGTTGCACTGGATAAAATACAAGTTTATTCGGGTGAACAAGCCTTAATTGATGTTGCGCAAGACTCCGCTACAGATACTGTTATGGCCGCTATTGTTGGCTTTGCAGGTTTAATGCCGACCTTAGCTGCGGTGAAAGCCGGAAAAAAAGTTTTATTGGCAAATAAAGAAGCCTTAGTGACATCGGGGCAAATATTTATTGATGCATTAAAACATTCGGGGGCGCAATTATTACCCATTGATAGTGAGCATAACGCCATTTTTCAATGCTTACCTAATTTTGAACAACAGCGTCCGGGGTTTTGTCAACTTCAAGAAAAGGGTATTAGTAAAATCTTACTGACTGGCTCAGGTGGACCTTTTCGTACTTTTGAACTTGCCGAGTTAGCGGATGTTACGCCAGAACAGGCGTGTGCACATCCTAATTGGGCGATGGGTCGAAAAATTTCTGTTGATTCTGCGACCATGATGAATAAGGGCTTAGAGTTCATTGAGGCAAAATGGTTATTTAATCTTAACGTTGGTGATATTCAAGTTGTCTTGCATCCACAAAGCACCATACACTCGATGGTACAGTATGTTGATGGTTCAGTTATTGCTCAACTGGGTAATCCAGATATGCGCACTCCCATTGCGCATGCGTTAGCCTATCCAGAGCGGATTGTTTCGGGCGTTGAACCGTTAGACTTTTTCGCGACTAAAGCACTTGAGTTTGAACCCGTTGATTTTAATAAGTATCCTAATCTTAAATTAGCAATTAATGCTTGTAAATTGGGACAAGCAGCTTGTACAGCCCTTAATGCCGCAAATGAAATTGCGGTAGCTGCATTTTTAAACAAACAAATTAAATTTACCGAAATTGTAAAAATAAATGAAACTTCTATGAATAAATTTGTCTCAGAAGAGGTGATTTGTATCGAAGATGTGATCAATTTAGATCAAAGTGTTAGGGCTTTCGCAAGTTTGTTAGTTAAAAAACATCATCATTAATATTTATTGCGACTTTAAATATAGTCAGAGGTAACCATATAACGTGTTTGATTTTTTCTGGAATTTATTATCCTTTGTTGTTGCTTTGGGTATTTTAGTCACCGTGCATGAATATGGACATTTTTGGGTGGCACGGCGATGTGGCGTAAAAGTTGAGCGTTTTTCTGTGGGATTTGGTAAAGCGCTTTGGCGTACCACCGACAAGCTAGGAACCGAATATGTTATCGCGCTTATTCCCTTAGGCGGGTATGTAAAAATGCTTGATGAACGGGTTGATGAGGTTAGTGAACAAGATCAAAATAAAACCTTCAACAGTAAGTCAATTTATCAACGTATTGCGATTATTGCCGCCGGACCATTAGCTAATTTTGTGTTTGCTATTTTTGCTTTTTATATGATGTTTTTAATTGGCGTGCCTAGTATTAAGCCTATTATTGGTGAAATCACGGCTGAGTCGATAGTTGCTCAAGCCGGTATTGAAAGTGGTAGCGAAATCGTTGCCGTTGCTAAGCATGAAACCTTGACTTGGCAAGATGTTAATATGGCATTAGTGAGTTCTATTGGTGAACAAGCTGTTGATTTAAAGGTAAAATTACCTAATAGTCAATTTGTTAAACGTTATCGTTTGGATCTTAGTCAATGGCGCTTTGGTTTACATGAGTATGACTCTAAAAACAAGTCGTCTGCAAAGTCACTTAAGCAAAGTTCGGCAATAGCGAGTTTGGGATTGGCACCGTTTATCCCTAAATTGTATGCTGAAATTGCTTTTGTTCAACAGGACAGTGCGGCTGAACTGGCTGGCTTGCAGGTGGGTGATAAATTAGTGTCGATAAATCAGCAAGCCATTGCTGATAATTGGCGTTTTTTTTCAGATGAAATTAAGCAATATCCAGCTAAAAAGGTTAATTTAACTATTTCACGAGATCATAAAACGTTACAATTAAATATTACTCCCGAAAGTAAAGAGTTAAATGGCAAAACAGTGGGTTATTTGGGTATTTCACCTAAACGCGATGCATATCCACCTGAGTATCGAATTAAATTAAATTATGGGCCAATAGATGCCTTTAGCCATAGTGTTAGTAAAACATGGCAGCTAATTACCTTAAGTTTTGATATGATCGGAAAATTGATCAGTGGTGATGTATCGGTAAAAAATTTAAGTGGTCCTATTGCGATAGCACAAGGTGCAGGCAGTAGCGCAGGTTATGGCTTTGTTTATTTTCTAGGCTTTTTAGCCTTGATCAGTGTTAATTTGGGCATAATTAATCTTTTACCTGTGCCAGTACTTGATGGCGGCCATTTACTTTATTATCTTATAGAGCTTTTGACGGGTAAGCCAGTGCCTGAAAATATACAAGAAGCTGGGTATAAATTTGGTGCACTTGCATTATTAGGTTTGATGAGTATTGCGATTTACAATGATTTGTTAAGATTGTAGCGGAGTCAATTATTTTCAATGGTAATTTTGTTAAAGTATGCATGTGTAAAAATGTGATTCACTCTAAATTTAGTGCCTTAAATAAAATAGAAAGAGAAGTAAAAGTTAACAATTATATGATGATAAAAAGAACTGCCTTTGCTGTCTTACTAGGCATATTGGGAACAACAGCGCATGCTTCGGAAGCTTTTCAAGTAGAAGACATACAAGTAAAAGGTTTGCAACGTGTTGCTTTAGGTGCCGCGTTAACTAATATTCCTTTTAATATTGGCGATACCTTAAATGAGTTTCGTATTTCACAATCAATAAAAGCACTTTATAAATCAGGACACTTTACTGATATTGCCGTTTCTCGTGACGGTAATCGAGTGATTTTTCGTGTTCACGAACGTGAAACAATTAGTGAAATTGAATTTGATGGTAATTCCGATCTAAAAGACGAGCAATTAACGGAGAGTCTTGACGGCAGCGACATTCGTGTTGGTGAACCTTTAGATAAAACTGTGCTATCAGGCATAGAAACGGGTTTAGAAGACTTTTATCATAGTGTCGGTAAATATAATGCAACGGTAAAAGCCGACATAACGCATTTACCTCGCAATCGGGTTAATCTTAAATTTACCTTTGTTGAAGGTGATGCGGCAGCCATCAAACAAATTAATGTGGTTGGTAATGAAATTTTTTCGGATCAAGAAATTTTAGATAAAATAGAATTAACCTTTGGTTCTCCTTGGTGGAATTTTATGGCGCAAGACAGGTATCAAAAGCAAACCCTGCAAGGAGATATGGAAACGATTAACAGTTTTTATTTAGATCGTGGTTATTTACGTTTTAAAGTTGATTCGACTCAAGTATCAATGACGCCAGACAAGAAGGGCGTTTACATTACTTTAAATGTTACTGAAGGTAAAAAATATACCGTCAGTGATGTTGATTTTATCGGCGATATGGCGGGCTTTGAAAAAACTATTCGTGCCATTAATCCATTACGCGCTAATAAATTATATAACGGTGCAGAAGTTACTTATACCGAAGAAATGATCAGTAAATTTTTAGGTCGATTTGGTTATGCTTATCCTAAAGTGGTTACAATTCCTGACATAAATGATGAAGATGGTACGGTAAAATTATCAATATCAGTCGATCCTGGTAAACGAGTGTATGTTAACCGTATTAACTTTAAAGGTAATTTTGTGACTTCTGAACGTGTGTTGCGCCGTGAAATGCGTCAGCAAGAGGGAGCTTGGTTATCAAACAGTATGGTCGAAGGATCAAAAGCCCGTTTATCGCGCTTACCCTATTTAGACAAAGTTGAATTTGAAACCAAGCAATTACCCGGTAAAGATGATGTTGTTGACGTAGATTTTGAAGTAAAAGAACAGCCATCAGGCTCGTTTACAGCGGGAGTCGGTTTTGGTTCTCGTACCGGACTCAGCTTAAATGCAGGTATTCAACAAGATAATTTTTTGGGTACTGGTAACCGTTTAGCGTTTAATATTAATACTATTAGTTACTCGAAAAGCTTAAGTGTTTCTTATACCGATCCTTATTTTACCGTGGATGGAGTTTCACTCGGTGGTAATATATTTTTTAATAGTTTTGATGCCGGTGGCGCAAACTTAGTTCAGTATAAAAATCAATCTTATGGACTTGGTTTGAATTTAGGCTTTCCAATCAATGAATATGTTCGTATTAATTTTGGTGCGGGTTTTAAAAATAATGGCATAACTCGATTACAAACCTATGAACAAATCCAAGGTTTTTATGATTTATTCTCCGATGTAAATAATCCGGACGGGGGCTTGATTTTTAACACCTTTGATGTGTCTACCGCTATCTCACGGACAACACTAAACCGTGGTACTTTTCCCACAGCAGGATCGCAGCAAATTTTATCATTTAAAATGACGACGCCAAATTCAGACGTGAAGTATTTTAAATTTAATTTAGATACTAAATTTTATTTTCCTATTACTCGTGATCAACGTTGGACAGTGTTAACACGTTTACAAGCAAGTTACGGTAATGGTTATGGTAAAATAAATGGTAACGATCAAACCTTACCCTTTTGGGAGAACTTTAGTGCCGGTGGCGCCGACTCGTTACGTGGTTTTAGAATTAATACCGTTGGTCCACGCGCCATTTATCGATTTCCAACCGCATTTCCACCTTCACCAGATCCGATTGCCTCAGGTTCAGGTTGTTGTTTAGGCCCAGATCATGATTTCATCGACATTTCTACTCGATCAGTAGGCGGTAATGCATTGTTATTGGCAGGGCTAGAGTTGATCATGCCAACGCCATTTTTAGATGAAAGTTATTCAAATAGTGTTCGTACTAGTTTTTTTATTGATGCGGGTAACGTTTGGGATACGGAGTTTAATATTAAAAACTATCGTGATTTGGCGATAGATCAATTTCAAAAATTAGCAGATTACTCGGATTATAAACGTGTTCGGGCATCGGCTGGTTTATCAGTACAATGGATCTCGCCGATGGGGCCAATGATCTTTAGTTTTGCTAAGCCATTACTTTTTGAAGTGGGTGATGATACTAAATTCTTTAGTTTTAACATTGGTAAAACTTTCTAACAATCGATATCATTACAGGCACGCTAGTGTTGTATAACAATATTGAGCTAGATTAATACCAGTTACATAATTTAAGTTATAAAAAATAGAAATTTTTAGGAGAAAAAGTTGAAAAAATTTATTAAATCTATCGTTATTACCGTCGCTGCTTCAAGTATGTTATTAGCGGGTTCTGTTTTGGCGGCTAGTCCAAAAATTGCCGTTGTTAATGTTCAAGATGTGATGAGTAAAATTCCTCAAACTCAAGCGATCATGCAAAGTTTGGAAAATGAATTTAAAGACGAAAAAGCGGCTTTAACTCAATTAGAGAAAGACATTAAGTATTTTCAAGAAAAGAAAAAGCGTGATAGTTCGATTATGAGTAAGAAAGAAATTGAAGAATTGGACGCCAAAATTCGTAAAAACTACCTAGAGTATCAAACTAAAGGTAAAGCGTTCCAACAAAAAACCAGTGCTCGTCAAAACGAAGAAACCAACAAAATTTTGGCTTTAGTTCGTCAAGCAATTGATAATATTGCCGCTAAAGGCAAATACGACTTAATTCTTGAGCAAAAAGCAGTGGTTTTTTCTAAACCTGAAACTGATATTTCTGACGAAGTAGTTAAACAAGTAAGTAAATTAAATTAAGTTATTGATCAGCACTTATTTATGAGTACTTACTTATGAGTTATAACCTTGCACAATTAGCAAAGAAAATTGGTGCGACTGTTCATGGCGATGAAAGCTTTACCATAAACAGTCTTGCTACTTTAGATAGTGCAACAGCCAAGCAGATTGCATTTTTATCTAATTCTAAATATCGTCAACAACTCGCTTCAACGTCTGCAGGTGCTGTTATTTTAAGTAGCAAGATGTTAGCTGATTGTGCAACCAATGCTTTAGTCATGGATAACCCTTATTTAGGGTATGCTAAAGTTGCGCAGTTGTTAGATAGCACGCCTAAGTCTGCACGAGGTATACATCCGACTGCTGTTATCGATGCGAGTGTTGTTTTAGGTGAAAATGTTGCGATTGGCGCGAATGCGGTGATCGAGCAAGGTGTAATACTTGCTGATCATGTGAGTATTGGTGCCGGATGTTTTATAGGTGAAGACGTTTATATAGGCTCGGGTAGTCAATTGTGGGCCAATGTTTCAATTTATCATCGTGTTAAAATTGGGCAATATTGCTTGATCCAAGCGAATACGGTGATTGGCTCTGATGGTTTTGGTTATGCGCCTACACCAGATCCAACGGATAGCTATTGGTATAAAATACCGCAATTAGGCGCTGTGGTTATTGGCGATCGCGTTGAAATTGGTGCTAGTACCACCATAGACAGAGGCGCACTTGCCGATACCATTATTCACGATGGTGTTATTTTAGATAATCAAATCCAAATTGCTCACAATGTTGTGATTGGTGAAAATACTGCGATGGCAGCGTGCAGTGTTATTGCCGGCAGTTCTGTTATTGGTAAACATTGTACTATTGCTGGTTTGGTCGGTATTAACGGTCACATCAATGTTGCTGATGGTTGTGTTTTTACTGGCATGGCAATGGTGACTAAATCGATTAAAGACACGGGTGTGTATTCGTCGGGTATACCTGCTGCACATAACAAAGATTGGCGTAGAACCAATGTTAGGATCAAAAAATTAGATAGCATGTTTGCTCGCATAAAAACATTAGAACAACAATTCGCGATGTTTGCAGATAACATGCTTGAAAAGGGTGTATTGGATCAACAATCAGAGCAAATGTTAAAGAAGGAATAAAACATTGGATGCAGCAAAACAAGCACTTAATCAAAAAGAAAACCAAAAGAACAGTCCAGAATTGAGTCAACAAACCCAACAAGAACCAAGAGAGATAGGCCTAAAAGAAATCCAGCAACTTATTCCGCATCGTTATCCGATGTTATTGGTTGACCGTGTCCTCGATTATCAAGAAGGTGATTGGTTACATGCGATCAAAAATGTCACCTATAATGAGCCTATTTTTACGGGACATTTCCCTGATTATGCTATTTTCCCAGGTGTCTTAATTCTTGAAGCGATGGCACAAGCTACTGGTATTTTAGGTTTTAAAACTACTAATGATCCTGAGGTGAAAGAAATGTATCTGTTTGCCTCATTAGATAACGTTCGTTTTAAAAAACCAGTGATCCCTGGTGATACTATGCATCTGCATGTTAAGTTCATTAAAGAGCGTCGCGGCATGTGGAAATTTTACGGTGAAACCAAAGTCGATGGTAAGGTTGTTTGCAGTGCCGATATAATGTGTGCAAGACGTCCTTTATAATCGATTAAACGTAGTAAGTGAGAATTTTTTAAGTGAGTTTATCGCAAACCAATATCCATCCACAGGCAAATATTCATGCACAAGCCATCGTTGAAGATGGCGCTGTTGTCGGAAAAAATACAAAAATAGGTCCTTGGACCTATGTTGCCGCTAATGTTGTTATTGGTGATGATTGCGACATTCATGCGCATGTGGTTATTAACGGACCAACTACACTTGGTAAAGGCAATAAAATTTTTCAATTCGCTTCTATTGGCGAAGATTGTCAAGATTTGAAATACGCGGGTGAAGCTACTGAGTTGATTATCGGCGATAACAATGTTTTTCGTGAATCTTGTACCATCCATCGTGGCACTATCCAAGACAATTCGCTAACGCAAATTGGCAATAATAACTTATTTATGGCTTATACCCATGTTGCTCATGATTGTGTGGTGGGTGATCATTGTATTTTAGCCAATAATGCCTCTATTGCGGGTCATGTTCATGTTGGCAATCATGCTATTTTAGGTGGCATGAGTGGTGTGCATCAATTTTGTCATCTTGGTGAACATTGCTTCATTGCTGCTAATGCCTTAGTTTTAAAAGATGTGCCGCCGTATTTAATGGCGTCAGGTCAACCTGCTAAACCTTATGGTTTAAATAGTGAAGGTTTGAAACGTCGCGGATTTTCAAAAGAAACGCTGTTAACCATTAAACGTGCTTACAAATCGGTATTTCGCAGTGGTTTAACGGTTGATGATGTTATTGCTACCCATCAAGAACAATGTCAACAAGTACCTGAACTGGCTAAATTTATACATTTTATTCAGCACTCTGCTCGTGGCATTATTCGCTAACGTATTGTAAATATTACCGTGAATGATCATCATAAATTGACGTCAAGTCAAAATTTATCACCCATTTTTGCCGTCGTTGTTGGCGAACATTCTGGTGATACTTTAGGTGCTGGTTTAATATCAGCACTGCGACAAAAATATCCCCAAGCTAAATTTATCGGTATCGGTGGCGCTAAAATGAACAAACTTGGCTTTGAAAGTTTGTTTGCTATGGATGAACTCGCGGTAATGGGAATTTTTGAAGTATTAGGGCGTATTCGTCGCTTATTGCACCTTCGTAAAACCTTAACGCAATATTTTAGCGAAAATAAACCGGATGTTTTTATTGGTATTGATGCGCCCGATTTTAATTTAACGTTAGAACATAAATTAAAACAGCAGGGTATTAAAACTGTCCATTATGTTAGCCCGTCTGTTTGGGCTTGGCGAGAAAAACGCATCTTCAAAATTGCCAAAGCCACCAATATGGTATTGTCATTATTACCCTTTGAAAAAGCTTTTTATGATCAACATAAAGTACCTTGTACTTTTGTTGGTCATCCGCTAGCGGATGACATACCTATTTTTTCAGATAAAAATCAAGCGCGTAGCGAGTTAGGTTTGCCGCAACAAGGTAAGGTTTTAGCCTTGATGCCGGGTAGCCGTGGTGGCGAGTTGTCGCGTTTGGTCGACCCTTTTTTACGAACGGCGCAGCAACTTTTTACTGAAGATAAAACCCTCACCTTTGTGGTGCCGATGATTTCAGCGAAACGAGCTGAACAGTTTAAACTATTACAGCAACAATGTGCGCCGCAATTACCGTTAACCATTATTATTAATGATACACAGCAGGTGATTGCGGCGAGTGATTGTTTATTAATGGCTTCAGGCACGGTGACCTTAGAAGCAGCACTAATTAAGCGACCCATGGTGATCTGTTATAAATTCAATGCTTTTACTTACCATCTATTTAAAGGTTTTGTTAAAGTAAAGTGGTTTTCATTGCCTAATTTATTAGCTAATAAAACCTTGGTGCCTGAATTATTACAAGCGCAAGTTACTAGTGCTAACATTCTACCATTAGTAAAAGAACGTCTGTATCACGATCAAACACTGCTTAATGATGCCTTTATGAATATTCATCAGCAACTTAAACAAAATGCTAGCGAGCAAGCTGCAAACGCGGTGCAGGAGTTGGTAGAAAAATGACAACAACCAAAGCAACCATTAAAAAAACAACTAAAAGAAACTGCTCTAGTAAGAAAGAGTGGCCTCCGTTTGAATATCCCATTGCTTATTGTATTGCGGGTGTTGACGAAGTCGGCCGAGGGCCATTAGTTGGCGATGTGGTAACCGCTGCGGTAATACTCGATTCCGATAACCCGATTGATGGTTTGGCAGATTCAAAAAAATTATCAGAAAAAAAACGTATTATCTTAGCTGGAATCATTAAAGAAAAGGCTATCGCTTGGTCAATAGGCAGAGCCAGCCCTGAAGAAATAGATACCTTGAATATTTTACATGCCACAATGCTTGCCATGCAACGGGCTGTACAAAGTTTGGCTGTTACTCCTGATTTTGTGCTGGTAGATGGTAATCGTACCCCTATATTTTTAAGCGAGAATGGCAATATAAACGCGCAAGCGGTGGTAAAAGGTGATGATCGCGTTAATGAGATCAGCGCGGCCTCAATTATTGCTAAAGTTGAACGTGATAATGAAATGATCGCTCTTGATAAATTGTATCCTCAATACGGTTTTGCTCAGCATAAAGGTTACCCAACTAAATTGCATTTAGAAAAGATTATTGAACATGGGGTATTAGCTTGTTATCGCCAAAGTTTCAAACCGGTTGCTAGGGTACTTGCCAATGGCTGAACACGAATTAGCAAAACAAGAGTTAACCGAGCAAGAGCAGGACGAAACCGTTCATAACCCGCCTAAATTTATTCATCTGCGGGTGCATAGTGATTATTCTATGTGCGATGGTTTAAAAAAAGTTAAAGCTATCATCGCTAGAGCTGCTGAATTAAATATGCCTGCGTTAGCATTAACCGATCAAAGTAATCTTTGTGGTTTAGTTAAATATTATCATGCAGCCCATAATGCCGGCATTAAGCCGATTATTGGCTGTGATTTTTGGGTGAAAAGTGATGAATTAGGTGATGAATTATCACGTTTAGTCGTACTTGCCAGTAACAATATTGGTTATAAAAATTTAACTGAGCTTATTTCTAAAGCCTATTTACGTGGCCATATTCAAAATAAAGCGGTAATTGATAAACAGTGGTTAGTTGAATATGCTCCAGGGCTAATTTTGCTGTCGGGTGCTCGCGAAGGAGATATTGGTAAAGCGTTGTTAAAAGGTAATAATCCATTGGTCGATCAAATGGTGACATTTTATCAACAACACTTTGAAAATAATTATTTTTTAGAGCTTGTGCGCAGCAACCGTGATGATGAAGAAAATTATTTACATCTTGCTGTTGAATTAGCCCAACATTATCAATTACCGGTAGTTGCCACCAACGAAGTGATGTTTTTATCGCCTGATGATTTTGACGCCCATGAAATTCGTGTTGCTATTCACGATGGTTTTACGCTTGACGATAAACGTCGGCCAAAACGTTACAGCCCTGAACAGTATCTGCGCAGCGAAACTGAAATGTTGGACTTATTTGCCGATATTCCTGAAGCGTTAAGCAATAGTGTTGAAATTGCCAAACGTTGTAATGTGACTGTACGTTTGGGTGAATATGTACTGCCTGATTTTCCCACAGACGGCATGGAAATTAATGACTACTTCATTAAAAAATCTGAGTTAGGTTTAGAAAAACGTTTAAAGCAGCTTTTTAATACGGAGGCTGAAAACTTTAGTGAGCTAAGAAAACCTTACGATGAGCGTTTAGCTATTGAGCTTGAAGTGGTTAATAACATGGGTTTTCCTGGTTATTTCTTGATCGTAATGGAATTTATTCAATGGAGTAAAGACTATAATATTCCAGTTGGCCCTGGACGTGGCTCGGGTGCAGGTTCATTAATTGCTTATGCCCTTGATATTACCGATCTTGATCCGCTTGAATTTGATTTATTATTCGAACGTTTTTTGAATCCTGAGCGGGTATCCATGCCAGATTTTGATATCGATTTTTGCATGGACAGGCGTGATGAAGTGATTGATCATGTTGCCGAACTTTATGGTCGTGATGCGGTATCGCAAATTATCACCTTTGGTACCATGGCGGCAAAAGCGGTTATTCGCGATGTGGGTCGCGTATTAGGTCATCCCTATGGCTTTGTTGATAGAATTTCAAAATTAGTGCCACCAACACCGGGCATGACGTTAGCCAAAGCGTTTGAAGAAGAGCCTAAGTTACCTGAATTATATGCACAAGACTCGGATGTAAAAGATCTCATTGATATGTGCCGCATCTTAGAAGGCACCACACGTAATGCCGGTAAACATGCAGGGGGAGTGGTAATATCCCCTACCACCATTACT
This sequence comes from uncultured Pseudoalteromonadaceae bacterium, assembly GCA_964629005.1. Taxonomy (GTDB): domain Bacteria; phylum Pseudomonadota; class Gammaproteobacteria; order Enterobacterales; family Alteromonadaceae. Next base: position 26,216 of record CAZVPC010000001.1, read on the forward strand.
GATTTTGCGCCACTTTATTGTGACGAGGAAGGCAAAAATCCGGTAACCCAATTCGATAAAAATGATGTTGAAGATGCGGGTTTAGTTAAGTTTGATTTTTTAGGTTTACGTACGCTAACCATATTGCAATGGGCAATAGAAATGGCGGACGAAAAACGGCTAAAAGTGGGAGAGCAGCCGATTGATATCACTAAGATCCCACTTGACGATAAAGACAGTTTTAAGCTGTTATTGCGCGCAGAAACCACGGCGGTATTCCAGCTAGAGTCAAGCGGGATGAAATCGCTTATTGCCAAGTTAAAACCCGATACTTTTGAAGATATTATTGCCTTGGTGGCGTTATTTCGCCCTGGGCCTTTACAATCTGGCATGGTTGATAACTTTATCGAGCGTAAGCACGGTCGTGAAAAAGTCAGTTATCCAGATGAAAGATGGCAGCATGAAGATTTAAAGCCTGTGTTAGAACCGACTTACGGCATTATTTTATACCAAGAACAAGTGATGCAAATTGCGCAAGTATTAGCGGGTTATTCACTCGGTGGTGCGGATATGTTACGTCGTGCTATGGGTAAGAAAAAACCGGAAGAAATGGCTAAACAACGTGCGGGCTTTGAACAAGGTGCTATCGACAGAGGTGTTGATGGCGAACTGGCAATGAAAATTTTCGATTTAGTAGAAAAATTTGCTGGTTATGGTTTTAATAAATCACATTCTGCTGCTTATGCACTGGTTTCATATCAAACATTATGGATGAAAACCCATTTTCCGGCGCCGTTTATGGCAGCGGTAATGTCAGCGGATATGGATAACACTGATAAAATTGTTACTTTAGTGGATGAATGTAGCAATATGGGCTTAACCTTATTACCGCCTGATGTTAATTCTGGTTTATACAAATTTACCGTGAATGATGAAAATGAAATTGTTTATGGCATCGGTGCAATTAAAGGTGTTGGTGAAGGGCCTATTGAAGCGATTATTGCTGCCAGAGAGGAAGGTGGTATTTTCATTGATTTATTCGATTTCTGTGCACGCCTTGATTTAAAGAAAACCAATCGACGGGTATTAGAGCGCTTAATTAAAGCGGGCGCGATGGATGCGTTGATTGCTAAACAGGGTAAAGAACCACATCGCGCAGCAATGTTTGCCAGTTTAAATGATGCCATAAAAGCGGCTGAACAACATGCCAAAGCGCAATCACTTGGGCAAAATGATTTATTTGGTTTGATTAACGATGAACAGCAAGAGAATCGTCAAGCCTATAAAAGTGTGTCGCCATGGCCTGAAGAAGTATGGCTAAAGGGTGAGAAAGAAACGTTAGGTTTATATTTAACGGGTCATCCGATCAATCGCTACCTTAACGAAATAAAGCATTATTCTACAGGGCGTTTGTTAAAATTACAGCCAACCAGCAAAGATAAAACTTCTGTCGCTGTAGGGTTAGTGATCGGCGTGCGAGTTTTGGTTAATAAACGTGGTCGTCGTTGGGCGCTTGTTACGTTAGATGATAAAAGCGCGCGCATGGACATTCGTTTATTCCCCGATGATTATGATCGCTTTGTAGAACTATTAGTTAATGACGCTATTTTGGTTTGTAGCGGACAGGTCAGCTTTGATGATTACTCAGGTGGTATTATAATGACCGCCCGTGATATTATGCCAATTATGCAAGCGCGGGAAAAATATGTAAAATCGCTTGATATACGCATAAATAAAGCGAATGTTGCAGAGTGCTTTTTAAACCAATTTAATCAAGTATTGTCTCCACATAAGGAAGGTACTTGTCTGGTTCGAGTATTTTACCAGCGTGAAGAAGCGCAGGTAATGCTTGAACTCGGTGTGTTATGGCGTATTACACCAGCAGATAGTTTGCTACACGAGTTAAAGGTGTTACTCGGTGAAAATAATGTCGCCTTACAATTTAACCAGTAAAGAATGATTTAGCCGTTCTAAATAATTGAAGAATAGCTGTAGTCATCATATAGGTAGAGAATAATGTCGTTAAGTTTTTTAGATTTTGAGCAACCCATTGCTGAATTAAATGCGCAAATTGAAGAATTAGAGTTAGTGAATAAAGGTGAGGATTTAAATCTTGATCTTGAAGATCAGATTTCACAACTAAAAGAAAAATGCCAAGAACAAACTAAGAAAATTTTTGCTAATTTAGAACCTTGGCAAGTAGCGCGAGTGGCGCGCCATCCGCAGCGCCCTTATACCCAAGATTATATCAATCGCATTTTTACTGATTTTGACGAATTATGTGGCGATAGAGCTTATGCTGATGATAAAGCCTTAATTGGTGGCACGGCACGTTTAGACGGTAAACCAGTCATGATTATTGGCCATCAAAAAGGCCGGAATACTGCGGAAAAAGTAAAACGTAATTTTGGTATGCCGCGTCCAGAAGGTTATCGTAAAGCACTCAGATTAATGGAAATGGCTGAGCGTTTTAATATGCCCATTATTACTTTTATCGATACTCCAGGTGCTTATCCAGGTATTGGCGCAGAAGAGCGAGGCCAAAGTGAAGCGATTGCACGGAATTTAAAAGTAATGGCGCGTTTAAATGTACCCATTATTTGTACTGTAGTGGGCGAGGGTGGCTCTGGTGGGGCATTAGCCATTGGTGTTGGTGATAAAGTAAATATGTTGAAATATTCAACTTATTCAGTAATTTCTCCTGAAGGTTGTGCGTCTATTTTGTGGAAAACAGCTGAAAAAGCGTCAACTGCAGCAGAAGCTATGGGTATTACGGCACAACGCTTAAAAGAACTTGAGCTAATTGACAGTATTATTGAAGAGCCATTAGGTGGTGCACACCGTGATGTCGATCAAATGGCAGCAGAGCTAAAACAAGCGCTCAAAACCGATCTAACGGCGTTAGAAAGCTTATCTAAAGAAGAGTTAGTTGAAAAACGCTACGATCGTTTAATGTCGTTTGGTTATTGTTAAGTGGCTTTGTCGCACTAAAGTACGACCTACAGGTGATGGTTCCTGAGTAATAATGAATATTATCCAATCAACACTGCTTAACTTTTTGGCTGCTTATCCTAAGCAGCCAATACTTATCGCCTACAGTGGCGGTATTGACTCGCAAGTATTGCTTGATTGTCTAGCAACACTCAAAGCAAAGCAACAAATTCAAAATCCACTGCATGTTTGTCATGTAAATCATGGTTTAAGTAGCAATGCTTTACAGTGGCAGCATTTTGCGCTTGAACAATGTAAATTAAGAAAAATTGAATTAACTGTTTGTGCTGTTAACATTGAACGTGAAAATCAGCAAAGCTTAGAAGCGCTTGCGCGTGACGCTCGTTACCTTGCCCTACAAAATACCGCTAACAAACTTAGTGAGAAAGATGTTGTGATCATCACTGGGCACCATCAAGACGATCAACTTGAAACTTTTTTACTAGCGCTTAAGCGTGGCTCAGGTTTAAAAGGTTTGAGTGCGATGAACGCAGTCTCGCTATTAGGCACACATTTATTAGCTCGGCCATTACTAAATTGTTCGCGTAGTGATATTGAAGATCATGCTAATGAAAAACAATTAACTTGGATTGAAGATGAGTCGAATTGTGATACTCGCTTTGATCGTAATTTTTTACGTCAGGATATTATTCCGTTGCTGAAACAGCGTTGGCCGAGTTTTGCAAAAACGGTAAGTCGTAGTAGTGCGTTATGTCGCGACGGACAACAATTGGTTGATGAATTAGCACAACAAGACTTAAAATATTGTGTTTTGGTTAATGAAAAAATAACGGAACCTGCTTTGAAGGTTGCTGAATTGGTTCAACTTTCAACAACACGTTTTAATAATCTACTTCGTTATTTTATTGAATTACATGGTTATTTAATGCCAAGCTCTGCACAATTACAGCAAGTTCAACAACAATTAGTCGCCGCTGCTGACAAATCACCTCATGTTAATCTTGGTGATTATGGTTTACGTCGTTTTCGAGATGGTTTGTATTTAAGCAAAAAAATTGCTGATCTAGATAAATTTTCTGTTCAACTAAATATCAAGCAATTGTTGGGCAATGAAACTCAAGTTGTCGACTTACCGGATCAATTAGGTCAATTACAATTCACCTTGATGACCCATGGGTGGGTGGTTGATAATATTAATAAAAAGGTGTCAATGTTTCTTACAGCCCCTAAAGACGGTGAGCAAATTAATATTCATTTTAACCATGATAATCCCCGTTGTTTACCTGATTATCGTCAACATCATCGCTCGTTAAAAAAAATATTACAGGAGTTAGATATTGCCCCTTGGCAACGAAAACGTATTCCGTTTATTTATTATAATGAAGAATTAGTAGCCGCTGTAGGCTACTTTGTATGTCAAAAATTTTCACCTCAAAAAAATCAACAGCAAGATATTATTAAAATAACTTGGCAAAAATGTCATCATTGTTAATACCGTGTTGGGTAGTCTTATCATAGAATTCAGCAGTTAATTTTTCGTTTTACTCACAAAACTATAATCTATTAATCCTATATTTTCAGTTTCAATTCAGTTTGAACCATTAAAATCGCACTCATAAGTTAATTTATTGAGTGAGAGTAATATGAGTGACACCAATATTGCTGAGAACGTCACAGTCATAGCAAAGCAGAACAAAGATGTGTACGTATGGGATCCATTAATTCGCATATTTCATTGGACACTAGTCAGCAGTTTTTTCATTGCTTATTTCACTGAGGATGAATATATCAATATTCATACTTGGGCTGGTTACACCATTATCAGTTTACTTGCGGTTCGAATTTTATGGGGATTCGTTGGTACTCAATATGCCAAATTTTCAGATTTTATTTATTCTTACCGAGAAATAATTGAGTTTATTAAACAGGCCTGCTTATTTAAGGCTAAACGTTATTTGGGGCACAACCCAGCTGGTGGCGCAATGATCTTTTTATTAATAGCAAGTCTACTGATTACTACGGTAAGTGGCTTAATTTTATTTGCAATAGAAGAAGGCCAAGGACCGCTAGCTGTGCTGATCACACCTAGCTGGATTGTTTGGGAAGATTTTTTTGAAGATCTACATGAATTTTTTGCAAATTTAACTTTGCTACTTGTTTTTATTCATGTTTTTGGCGTTATCGTGGAAAGTTGGCAACATAAAGAAAATTTAGTTAAAGCGATGGTTACTGGCAAAAAACGCAGCAATAAATAAGCTAAATTTACATCCGTTATAATTAGGAAAAAATATGAAGAAAAAATTAAATTTACTAAACATTAGTTTTATCTTGTTAGTTATGACCATAACGACAAGTTCGTATGCTAATTCTATTGAAAATAGTAGTGTCAATAAAGGTGATATTGAACAAGGAAAATTATTATGGCAAAAAAATTATAAGGGGATAGCACCTTTTGTTAACCGCAGTTGTGAGTCTTGTCATGGCAAAGATTTATCTAAAACAGGACAACACATTAAAACCAAACGAAAAATAAAGCCTATGGCAGTTTCTGTTAATAGCAAACGATTTTCTAATGCTCGTAAAGTTGCGAAATGGTTTTTACGAAATTGTAAATGGACTATGGCAAGAGAATGCACAGTACAAGAAAAAGCTAATATTCTAAAGTACTTAAAATCACTTTGATAACCAATTTTTATTAAGGAAAAATTTATGAACAAACCTATGTTCGGAACATTATTAATTATGTCAACGCTGTCTGCTCTTACTGTAACTTTGCTTTTTTCTGAGCAAGTTCAAAGTAAAGATTCTGACTATTCTTTTTTTTCAAAGTCGGCCTATCGTGGCGTTAAACCAGCACAAAATGCTACCTACCAAGAAGAATGCTCTAGTTGTCATATGGCTTATTCACCGGGATTACTACCCAGTAATTCATGGCAAAAAGTAATGAATAATTTACAAGATCATTTTGGTGATAATGCTGAGTTGTTAGCTGATACTCAACAGCAAATATTAACGTATCTGCTTGCTAATTCGGCTGAAAAATCAAAATACTATCGTTCTAAAGAAATTGCCCGATCGCTTAGAAAAAAAAGTACTATCGATAGAATAACACTTAGTCCTTACTTCATTAGAAAGCATGATGAGATTCCTAAAAAGTTTGTCATTGATAACCCTAAGGTAGGGAGTTTTAGTCAGTGTAATTTATGTCATTTACGAGCAGAGCAAGGCTCTTTTAATGAAGATGAAATTAGTATTCCGGGGGTTGGTTTTTGGGAAGATTAGTTAACCAGTAACCACCGATTTTATTGGCGGTTACTAAATTTTTGAGCTAAGTGTTGCTCAGATCAGCAGTCTGAAATTTGCATCTTTAAGATAATCCTGTGACAGGAGAATGGAGACTATTTACTTAAATGATGTGATGCTGCCGCAGAGAACACAACATCGGTAGAGCTATTCAGTGCGGTTTCTGCCGAGTCTTGAATGACACCAATAATAAAACCAATTGCTACGACTTGCATAGCAATATCGGTATCGATGCCAAATAAGCTACATGCTAATGGGATTAACAATAATGAGCCGCCAGCAACCCCTGAGGCACCACAAGCTGAGATAGATGCCACAATGCTAAGTAATATTGCGGTAGCAAAATCAATATTCATATCTAAAGTGTGTGCTGCTGCTAATGTTAAAACAGTAATGGTGATCGCCGCACCAGACATATTAATAGTCGCTCCTAATGGAATAGCAACGGAATAGGTATCTTCGTGTAAATCAAGTTTTTTACACAGAGCCATGTTAACCGGAATATTTGCTGCTGAACTGCGGGTGAAAAATGCGGTAATGCCAGATTCTCGTAAACAAGTAAAAACGAGTGGATAAGGGTTTTGTCTAGTGACTAAAAACACGATCAAGGGATTAACTATTAAAGCGACAATGAGCATTGAACTAATCAATATGATAACCAAATGGCTAAATTCACTTAATGCAGAAAATCCTGTGGTAGCGAGAGTATTAGCGACTAAACCTAAAATCCCTAATGGTGCGAAACGGATCACAAACTTAACTATGCTTGAAATAGCTTCGCTAAGATCATGTACCATTATTTTTGTAGATCCACTGGCGCGTTTTAGGGTAAAACCTAAACCAAGTCCCCAAGCTAAAATACCAATAAAATTCCCTGTGGCTACAGCATTTATAGGATTGTCGACGATTTTAAATGCCAAAGCTGCGAGTACCTCACTGAGTCCTTGTGGTGGTTTAGCGGTTGCGCCAGCAATATCTAAGGTAAGTTGAGTAGGGAAGGTAAAACTCATGATAACAGCAATAAAAGCAGCGCTGAGGGTACCAATTAAATACAATAAAATGATTGGTTTTAATTTTGCGTCACTGTTAGTTTTTTGATTAGCAATAGAGGACGCGACGAGTACCAGCACTAAAATAGGGGCGACTGCTTTTAAGGCGCCAACAAATAAACTGCCGAGCAATGCAAATGACTTCGCTGTTTCAGGTGTTGCAACCGCAAGCAGTGTGCCTACAATAATGGCAATAATAATTTGTTTAACTAAGCTGATCGCTTGTAGTTTTTTTAATAATGGTAGATTAGTTGCTGCTGTCATTACAGGCCTTAGACTTAATATAATTATTGTGTAAATAGATGGTCATTATCAATGAAGAGTGTTTATTAGCCAACCGTTATTTTTTAGCCTTTTATTTAATAATATTTTTTCTTGGGCTAACTTTTTTATTTTATTAAAAAAGCGCATAATACGCGCAAATTTTTTTTGATTTTGGACTCTTATATGGCAACCGAACAAGCCTTACAACAACGTAGTAATAATAGCTGCGAATTATGCACTTCATCGGATAACTTAACGATTTACCCTGTACCACCAAGCAGTGATTTAAGCGTACAGCAAAGTGTTTATCTTTGCGCTACTTGTTCATCTCAAATTCAAGGTGACAGTGAATTAAATGTGAATCATTGGCGCTGTTTAACAGACAGCATGTGGAATCAAGAGCCTGCCGTACAAGTTATGGCTTATCGAATGTTACATAAATTATCAGCTGAAAGTTGGGCGCAAGACGCGCTTGAGATGATTTATCTTGAAGATGATGTTAGAACGTGGGCTGAACAAGGTATCGCAGCAGAACAAACCAATGGACCTACTCGTGATAGTAATGGTGCGGAGTTACACGATGGTGATAATGTGACCTTGATCAAAGATCTCAAGGTCAAAGGCGCTAATTTTACCGCTAAACAAGGCACTTTGGTTCGTGGTATTAATTTGACCGATAATCCTGACCATATTGAAGGTAAAGTTAACGGTACGCGTATCGTTTTAGTGGCCGCTTATTTGAAAAAAGCTTAACTAGTTTAGTTTAATTATTAAAAAATAATTGATCTCTTGCTAGTTGTTTTGTATTGTTCATTTCATAAAGAAGGTTTAACAACTATTCAACATAAAATTAACAATAAAATTAATTAATACTATTTAATAATGGATCTCTCATGAAAAAATTTCTTTTTTTACCTTTATTTGCCTGTGCCGCTTTATCTACCAGTGTTTTAGCCGAATCACCTGATTGGAATTATTTACAAGCATCGTATGCTGAAATGAACGTAGATAATGCACCTGAAGTTAACTTTAACGGTTATGCTGTTGGTGGTTCTGGTTTGATTGGCGACACCTTTTTTATTATTGGCAAGTATTCTGCGGTAAATGATAGTGGTTATGATCAAAAATATAATCAATTGAATATTGGTCTTGGTGCACGATATGGTTTAAATGAAACAACCGATTTTTATGGCATTTTTGCTTTAGAAAATACAAATTTTGATCTGGGCTTAGATAATGGTACTGAAGATGGCTACAGTGCAAAAATTGGTATTCGTTCAATGATCACCGACGATCTTGATGTTAATGCTGCTATTGGTACCGTTAACAGCACGGGCTCAGAAACACTATTTGAAGTAGATGCTTTTTATAGTATCACTGAAGAGTTTTCGGTTGGTTTTGAGTACGGAACCGTGGGTGATTTTACTACGTATGCGGCAACGGTTCGTTACGAATTTTAGAGCAACTAGCATAATTGATTAAATAAAAACTTAAATTTTTAGTTATTATTCGCCCCAGTTTTTATCTGGGGCGATGTTATTTTTAGCCTAAATTCTAGTTGATTATTGTTACACCCTTAGCGCTTTTTCGCCACGGGCAATACCAACACATCCTGAACGAACCACTTCAATAATTTCAGTTTCATTAGCAATAATATCAATAAAAGCATTAAGTTTTTGCGCATCACCAGTAAGCTGTAAGGTATAAACTTGCTTACCAATATCGATGATCGCACCACGAAAAATATCGGTAATACGCTTTACTTCAGTGCGCGATTTATCATTCATCGCGAGAACTTTGATCAACATTAGCTCTCGCTCAACGTGTTTACGTTCAGTAAGATCAGAAATTTTAATAACATCAACGAGTTTATTAACTTGTTTAATTATTTGTTCTAAAATTCTGTCATCGCCACTCGTAGCTATAGTGATCCGCGATAAACTGAGTTCATCGGTTGGTGATACGGTTAAACTTTCGATATTGAAAGCGCGTTGGGAAAATAATCCGACAATGCGTGATAAAGAACCGGGTTCATTTTCAAGTAATATAGCTAAAATACGACGCATTAGGCTTGTTCTCCTTTTCTGATCCACATATCGTCAATAGCACCTTGACGTATTTGCATGGGGTAAACATGTTCAGTTTCATCAACCCTAATATCAATAAAAACTAATCTATCTTTTAGGGCAAAAGCTTGTGTTAATTTTTCATCTAATTCAGCTAGCTTGTCTATTTTTAAACCAACATGCCCATAAGACTCGGCTAATTTAACAAAATCAGGTAATGACTCCATATAAGACGAAGAATGACGACCGTCGTAAACCATATCTTGCCATTGTCGAACCATCCCTAAAGAACGATTATTGAGCATAATAATTTTTACCGGTAAATTGTATTGTAAACAGGTTGATAGTTCTTGAATATTCATTTGAATTGAACCATCACCAGTAATGCAAATAACATCATCATCAGGAAATGCCATTTTTACACCCATCGCTGCAGGTAAGCCAAAGCCCATGGTACCCGCACCACCTGAATTGATCCATTGTCTAGGTTTAGCAAAAGGGTAATATTGAGCCGCAAACATTTGGTGTTGACCAACATCAGAACAAACATAAGCATTACCTTTAGTGACACGATACATGGCCTCAATTGCTGTTTGTGGTTTAATTAACTGTCCTGTTTGCTGATATTTATCACCCTGTATTGAGCGCCATTGATTGATCTTTTGCCACCAATTATCTTGTGTTGGTTGATCAAGCCTATGATTACGTGCTTTTAGCTCGGTTAAAAGTTGTTTAATAACAATGTCAACTAAGCCAACAACGGGCACATGAGCATTAATGGTTTTTGAAATCGAGGTAGGATCAATGTCAACATGAATAATGGTGGCGTTAGGACAGAATTTATTAACGTTGTTGGTTACTCTATCGTCAAAGCGTGCTCCTAAAGCAAGAATAACGTCGGCGTTAGCCATCGTTTTATTTGCTTCAACACTGCCGTGCATACCTAACATACCGATGAAGTTTTTATGAGTACCCGCAATACCACCGAGTCCCATTAACGTATTGGTGACAGGGGCGTTTAATAATTCAGCCAGTTCAGTTAATAAAACTGAAGCATCTGCTAAAATGATCCCGCCACCTGAATATATAACGGGTTGTTTTGCACCGTTTAAAATAGTGACAGCCTTTTTAATTTGTTTTACATGTCCCTTGATGGTGGGATTGTAGGAACGCATTTTTACATTGGTTTCAATAATAAACTTGCTTTTGTTTTGTGGGATCAATAAATCTTTAGGTAACTCAACTACGACGGGACCAGGGCGGCCTGCTTTGGCCAAATAAAATGCTTTAGCGATAATATTAGGAATGTCTTCAAGTACACGACAATTAAAACTGTGTTTGATTATCGGTCTGGTACAGCCAACAATGTCGGTTTCTTGAAAGGCATCATCACCAATTAAGTGAGTGGCAACTTGTCCTGCGAGTACTACCATAGGAATAGAATCCATATAAGCGGTAGCAATGCCAGTGACACAATTGGTTGCGCCAGGTCCTGAGGTTGCTAATACTACGCCAACATCACCTGTCGCTCTGGCGTAACCATCAGCCATATGCGTAGCTGCCTGCTCATGGCGAACTAAAATATGTTCAATTTCATTCTGTTGAAAAATAGCGTCATAAATATCTAAAACTGAACCTCCGGGGTAGCCAAATATATATTTTACTTTTAATGCAGATAAGGCTTTAACCACCATTTCTGCGCCAGTAAATAATTCTGTTGTCATCTTAATGTCCTTTGAACTTAATTATGTCGATGGATATGTAAAAAAAAACCCCCAATCTTTTCAGAGCGGGGGCTTGTATAAACTACTTATAAATAATACTTAAACGCAGCTACCCCGAAGTGATTTGAGTATCACAACGACTAAGAGCACGACATTGAGTAAAAAAATAGTATTCATTAAAATAGTTCTTAAATAAGGTTCTAAAAAATTTATTACATTAGATAAACTATTTTTAAAGCCTTTCGACTAGACTGTCAACCAATAAATACAAATAATTGTTAAATTGTGGTTATTCAAGCGAATGTTTTATTTCATCGATAAATCCTTTCTATGTTCGTATACATTGTATGACGTGGAATCAAAATGAGAAGACCATCTTTTTAGTAACTTTTTAGCTTTTTTTTTGCTGTTCAAGTGTTTTGCTAAAATTTCACTAAACTTTGTTTCAGGTGGAGTCATGGCAGCATAGTTAATATATGGAATAGCAAGATTCATTGACGCTTTACCATCAATACTGTCAGACCAACTCCAATTAAAAGGCCAATTTTGTTTTTTCGCTGCGTCACTCAA
>CAZVPC010000001.1:38222-49824 GCA_964629005.1 uncultured Pseudoalteromonadaceae bacterium
TAAAATAAATTGGTTGATAGAGCAGTTCAGTTTTTGTTGAGCTGCTGAGGTACTATTGTAACTGTTACCCTAAATGATCGTTATTTGATCAGTGCCTAAAATGCGTTAAATTTAGGTTTTCACGTAAAATTGAAGTTCGTATTTATATTAACTGGATGCAAATATATGTGTATAAAATATTTGAAGGTATTTATCACGATAATGTTCTTACTCAACTATCGTGTTTCTTTTGCAAATAATTCTCCTGAAAAGTCAGAAATAACGCTGCATATTTATCAACCAAACTGGCAAAGTGTTAACATTGTTTATCGTCAAGGAAATAATAAAAACTTCCAACAGAAAAATATGGTCAAAGCTAGCAATCACTGGTGGCAAATAACCTTACCTGTAACTGAATTAGAATATTATTTAACTAATGGCGAACAAATCATTAATTTAGGCAATGTTCTAGGCTGCTATCAAGGTGTGCATTACCCTTGCTTGGATAAAAAAAACAAACCGGATAATTTTCGCACTACCGCTAGTCAAACTTGGCTTAAAAATGGTTTGCAGAGCATTACCAATCCTGACGAGCATATTCCCTCTCTCCCAGTATTTACTCTACTTTCACTTAATTTGCATACGTATCAAGAATTTTCCACAAACAATACTGAAGAAAATAAACTTACCACACAACAAGCTTTAACTAGAATAATAGCACACCAACCTTTATTCAAAAAAATTGCCGCCGCAATAAACCAATTAGAACCTGATGCTATTTGTTTACAAGAAGTTGGCGAGTGGGGTTATAACTTAGAGACAAACAATAACAGTAAGCAATTTGGAATTAGTTCAACTAATGCAGTACATCAAATTTTAAAGTATCTTAATAATAAAAAATATCATGCTTTTATGGATTGGAGTCATTATGGTTGGCAAGTATGGAAAGAAGGCACTGCGGTTATTTCAAAACACCCTTTCATTTATACTGGATCTCGTTATTTAAGTAAAAACCGTCGTGACAATCATCGCTTTTGGAAATCACGTAAAGCAACACAGGTGCAAATATCAACTAAACATTTTGGTACGATAACACTGTTCAGCGTACATACAGGGTGGTGGCACGACAAAGACGAGCCATTTAAAAAACAATTTCAACAATTAACAACTTGGGCACAGCAAACATCTAAGACAAAAAATACCTTTTTTTGTGGTGACTTTAACCAAGCAGCAAGCACACAAGGCTATAACTTCATGACAAAAAATTCAGGTTACCGTGACCAATATATATTAGCTAACCCAAGTGGTATGATGGATGCAACTATAGGAGGTAATATTGCGGGTTGGGAAAACTCTAACGGAGGAAAACGTGTTGATTATATTTTATTGAAAAACTCTAGTCATTTAAAAGTAAAATTAAGTCAGCGAATATTTACTGAAAAAGCTTTCGGTAGAGTCTCTGATCATCTTGGTATCTATGCACAATTTATTAAAGATTAATAAAAAGCGTACTCGCACACATGGAGCCAGTTTTTTACAGAAAATGGGGTCATTTTATTTCTCGGTACTTTATGGTGGAGAAATTATGACTTGTGCAGGAAACAAATAGAATAACGCTAGTTCATTGAGCGCTTACGTTAATACCCACGCAGAAAATGGAGACAAGTAGATTAATAAGTTAACGTGCTTATGCACTTTACTCAGGAAAACCGTAAAATTAAGGGATTTATTACATTGTCGACACGAGCGCAGCGAGGCTCGACTTTTAGCCTTTTTAATGTTTTTTGTCGAGGCAAGCATCGACCTACATATCAATCATGAACCATCTACATAGGCAAGTAAGTTAATGATTTTTGATAAAAACAAAATGTTTAAGTGGATATTTTTAGGTATCACAGGGCTTTTTTCGTCGTACTTATTTGCAGCGTCTAAAGCGAATTTAAATTTTGACGAAATGAATATAAATTCGAGTATTGAATTAATTCATCCTGTCGTGATTGCCGATTTATATCCTGCTGTGGGTAAAGAACTACTCACGATAGGTGTCGATAACGAACAGTTGCGTTGGTTGATAATTTATGGCTATAACAAGTTATATAAAAATTATACCGTAGTAGATAAGTTATTATTACCAAAAGAATTTTATAGCTTTGATTTGAGTGAATATCACCCTGATAAATTACAAAAACTGTACTTTCTTGGTCGTGATCAATTGTTTGTTTATCAGCCCTTAGTTAAAGCCTTAGCAAAAAAATTCACTAAAATTGCGAATATTAGTTCAATTTTTTTAAAGTCAGATCCTCAATTTATTAATCAAGGGGAGTTTATTTATGATCTTAATGAAGACGGTATTGATGATACTATTATTAGTGATTTCAGCGAAACGCATATTCTTCTAGGGCAAGCTAATGGAAAAATGGTCACACAAGCTATCGCCCTTAAACCTAGAATACAAATTTTAAAAAATAGTGCCAAATATACTCAAACGAAAATTTATGTCAGTGATATGAATTTTGATCATAAGTTAGATTTGATCACTGTAGCAGAAGGGCGGTTGGCTGTTTATTATCAACTAAAAAATGATCAATTTTCTTTAAACCCCCAGTACTTAACTGTTAAATCATCGATAAGTGGTATTGAGTGGTGGAATAAAAAAGACAGTGTTGGCAATAGTTTAGATCAAAGCCATTTGATTTATCGTAAATTGGAAGATCTTCGTGATGTTGATCATGATGGTATTGTTGATCTTATTGTTCGTTATACTAAAAGTTCGGGCGTACTTGATCGAGTCAATGATTATGAAGTTTATTTAGGTAAAAATAAGCAAGGAAAATTATATTATCCAGTGGAGCCCGATAGTATTATTCATGCAGAAGGCACCTTAACGGGGCTTGAATTTGTTGATGTGAATAATGATGATAAGTTAGAAGTATTATTGTCTGGTTTTGACATTGGTTTGTCTGAAATAATCGCAGCTTTATTATCTGGTAGTATCGATCAAAATGTTTATGTTTTTAAAATGGATCGGCAAAACCAATTTGCAAAAACGCCAAGTATTAGCAAAACAGTCGATCTTAGTTTTAGTTTAAGTTCAGGAAAAACGGGTAATGCTGTCGTAAAATTGGCCGACTTAAATGGTGATGGCTTAAAAGATTTAGTGTTGTCAGACAACAACACCTTAAAAATTTATACAGGCGAAGATGGCAAGCGATTGTTTGCGAGACGTGCGATCAAATATAAAACCATTTTACCAAAAGACGGCAATGTTTTATTGTTTGATGATCTTAACAACGATGGTAAAGATGATATTTTATTTCAGTATGGTCGTTTAGATGATAAACATCTAGCTAGACGGATCAAGGTGTTATTAGCTGATTAATTTATTTAACGTGCTTATGTATCGTGCTCAGGGAATTGTAAATGTTATTCTATTACGTCATACAGATACTGAAATAAATTCAGCATGACGGATTTTTATAAACACCTGAGTAAGCTACAGAACCATATTAGTTAATTCAAGCGACTGATTAAATTTTATTATGTCATTTTGACTTAATTCGTTTTAGACTAAGTGAGTCAAATAAAATAATAATAAAGGCTATACTCATGTGTTACTTCAAAATTAATTTTGAAGTAACACATGAGTATATATGCCAATTAAAAGGGGTAGGATTTGTTGTTAAATAAGCAAATATTTCGGTCGTTGACTTATTGTTTATTTCTCGGTTTTATATTGTTAATATCTTGTAAATCAAATGCATACCAGTCTAATATTAGCGAACAATTTCACCAAACCTTACTTAAAGTTAAAGCGCTCAAAGATGCTAATCCTAATGCGGCACTAGCGCTATTAAATACAGCGACAACTTATGTTGATCAGCTTAGTATTATTGATCAGCTAAAATTTCATAAGTTTCAATCTGAAATTTATATGGATTTATCGCGTTTTCAATTAGCAAAAGATGTTGCAAGTTATGGTTTAGAATTGGCTAAACGATTAAAAATACCATCAATACTTATTGCTAAACTCTCTTATATTCGTGGTTTTTCGATTGAGAATTTGGGCGATTTAAATTTAGCAAATGAAGATTATTTGAATGGTTTAGACATTGCACAATCATTGAATGATCAAAATGTTATTGCTCAAGGACTGATAAATATTGGAGCCATTTATTACCAGACTAATCGTTATGATCAGTCTTTAACTGTACTAAATGATGCGTTAAAAATAGCTTCAACATTAGATGATGAAGACTTGAAAGGTTTTGTTAATACCGAGCTTGGTATCTTATACGCTTATATTGACGAACAAGAGCAATCATTAAAATTTTATCAGCAAGCTTATCAACATTATCAAAATGCTAAAAAACCATCGTATGCGCTGAATGCTCAGTTAAATATCGCGTTAAATTATTTGGAAAACAAACATTATATAAAAGCAATTACAACGTATAAAAAAATTATTACCAATTTGAAAAAAACCGGCAATAAGCAATTTTATTACAATGCATATATGGGCTTAACGTGGTGTTATTTAAGGAAAAAAGATAAAGAGCCAGAAACAGCGTATCAGTATATGTTGATTGCAGAGCAATATTTAAGTGGTGTTGAACAACATCAAGCGGTTTTGTCTTTCTATATTGATAAAGGTTTTGTGCTTGAAGGACTAAAACGTTATGACGAAGCGTTAGATGTATTGTTTAAAGCAGAAAAATTGATCACTAGCAAACAAAGGCATGAAAATGCCTCCAACTATTTAGCCATCTTAAGATTAAAAGCTGATATTTACCATGCCCTGGGGCATTTTGAAACTGCCTACCAGTACCTGTCTGATTATACTCAGCGTAATATTTCACTATTAAAAAATGAACAAATGGATGTTATTCAAGACATTCGTCTACGTTATGAAAGTGAACAATCTGAATTACAACGAAAATTATTAGAAAAAAAACGAGCTACCCATATTCTTGAATTAACTCAAACTGAAACAAAAACTAAGCATCAACGGGAATACTTTTTCTTTGTTTTACTTTTACTTATTGCCTTTGCTTGGTTGTTGGTTAAATTAATTATCGGCCAACGGACTTTAGTTAAAATGAGCAGAACTGATGACTTAACGGGTTTGATTAATCGTCGTCGTTTAATGCAATTAGGACAACAGTTTTATATAGCCGCGACAAAGCAAAAATTAGCCTTGAGTTTATTGATCATCGATGTTGATTTTTTTAAAAACATTAATGACAAATATGGTCACAAAAAAGGTGATTGGGTGTTAAAAACACTGGCAAAATTAGGACAAGATACCTTGAGAGATGATGATGTTTTTGCGCGTTTTGGGGGTGAAGAATTTATTATTTTATTTCCTCATACAGCAAAACAACAAGCTGTAGATGCGGCAGAGCGCTTGCGTATGATCGTTAATGATCATCAATGGGGGTTAGCTGATAACGATAAAATCACCATTAGTATAGGTGTCGCTAGTTTGGAAGATGGTCATTGTCGAAACCTTAATGAATTAATTAAATGTGCAGATGACTTGCTTTATCAAGCGAAAGCTAACGGTAGAAATAAGGTTTGTGTGCAATGAAACTGAGATCACTGAGCAAAAATCTTATCTTGATACTAAGTGTTTTCTTTGTATCAATGCTCTTAGCCCAAGAAAAAACTACGCTAAATAAACATGCCTTGCTTAAAAATGTAAATGTAGATGAACCCATTAAAAAAAATATTGCTGAGCTTTCGATCAACAGTGCATTGAACACGGCATTGCAATTGAGTGAAATTAATGCGGAGCTTGCCAATAAAAAATTAATACAATTGTTAGCTGAAATTACCAGTTATAACGATGCTGAATTATATTTGCTTGCACTTACCCAAGCCAATATAGCAAAAAAAAATACGAATTATAAACTTGTCATTAAGTTACTTACAGAATCGAGCAAGTTAGAAGATAATATTTCTACTGAGCAGCTTGATCAGCCAACATTTTTTAAACAAAAGTTATTACTTGCTCAAAGCTATGCGGTTGAGGGGGATTTTGAGCAAGCGTTTAAATTTAAAAAAGCTTATTTGAAAAAATTTAAAAGTCATTATAAAAATAAGAATAAACAAATGGTGGTGCAATTAAATAAAAAATATCAAACCGCACATAAAATTAAAGAGAATGAGTTACTCCGCCAACAAAATGACATGGAGCAAATTAAAATAGCAGAAGCAGAGCAGCAGCAACGTCAAAGCGAACGTAATCTGATTATTTTAGCGTTTATTGCGCTTATTTTTTCGTTAATGATGCTCCGACAATTTCTTGTTCGCGCTAAACTAACTCGATTAACTCGTATTGATAGTTTAACGGGGTTAACTAATCGAAAAAGTCTATTCCATTTAGGCCATAAATTAACAGAAAAGGCTGTGGAGCAAGATTCAACGTTTAGTGCTATTTTGTTTGATAATGATTTTTTTAAACAAATTAATGATACTTATGGTCATCAAGTTGGCGATCAAGTGTTAATTAAAATTGCTGATATAGGCAAAGATGTGGTGCGTTCGCGTGATGTTTTTGCTCGTATTGGTGGCGAAGAGTTTGTAGTTTTATTGCCAGAAGAAAATTTAGCTGAAGCGAAAGCGGTTGCTGAGCATTTAAAAGAAAAAATTGCTCGTTATGACTTTTCACCGTTTGGTATTGAAATGCCGGTTACTGCAAGTTTTGGTGTGGCAAGTTTGCATCAAGTTGGAGCAAATTTCGATCAATTACTTCATGCTGCCGATGTGGCAATGTATCAGGCAAAATTACAAGGCAGAAATAAAGTGGTTTGTTTTGAACAAAGCGCTGAATTAAGCAGCAAGCAAATGATAAAATCTAATATTAGAAAACATTAAACGGTTTCAAAGAAAAAAATAACTAAACATTAATAAACAACCCGTATATGCTTGAACCTAGGTTGAACCACTAAAAACATTAAAAACATTCGGTAATAACTCTTAATTACCATTCATTTTATCAGGAAATTTAATCGATGTCTGATGCATTAGACTACAGTATAGACGGTGTTGAACAACAACCGTTAAGACGTTTTACTGAAGAAGCTTACCTTAATTATTCAATGTACGTTATTATGGACAGGGCGTTGCCACATATAGGTGATGGCTTAAAACCGGTACAACGTCGCATTGTTTATGCAATGTCTGAGCTAGGTTTGTCGGCGGCGGCTAAATATAAAAAATCAGCAAGAACTGTGGGTGATGTTTTAGGTAAATTTCATCCGCATGGTGACTCAGCGTGTTACGAAGCCATGGTATTAATGGCACAACCTTTTTCTTATCGTTATCCCTTGGTTGATGGTCAGGGTAACTGGGGCGCTCCCGATGATCCTAAATCATTTGCTGCGATGCGCTATACCGAAGCACGGTTATCCCGTTTTAGTGAAGTATTATTGTCGGAATTGGCTCAAGGAACCGTTGACTGGGCACCTAATTTTGACGGTACCATGAAAGAGCCCAAAACACTGCCAGCACGTTTACCACATATTTTACTTAATGGTATCACCGGAATTGCCGTTGGTATGGCAACGGATATTCCGCCGCATAATGTTCGAGAAATTGCTAACGCTTGTGTACATTTAATTGAGCAACCTAAGGCTGAAATAGCTGATTTGCTTGAACACGTTAAAGGTCCTGATTACCCTACCGACGCAGAAATTATTACCGCCAAAGCTGATATTGAGAAAATTTATCAAACCGGTAAGGGTTCAATAAAAATGCGTGCGGTTTATGCCGTTGAACAAGGTGAAATTGTGGTGACATCGTTGCCACATCAAACATCAGGCGGTAAAATTCTTGAACAAATAGCAGCTCAAATGCAAGCGAAAAAATTACCTATGGTGGTTGATTTACGTGATGAGTCTGATCATGAAAATCCTATTCGTATGGTGATCGTGCCACGCTCTAATCGTGTTGATATTGAGCAATTAATGCAGCACCTTTTTGCGACAACAGATCTAGAAAAGAATTATCGCGTTAATTTGAATATGATCGGTTTGGATAATCGTCCAGCAGTGAAAAATTTACGTGATATTTTGGTTGAGTGGCTCGAATACCGTCGAGAAACAGTGCGTCGTCGTTTGCAGTATCGTTTAGATAAAGTATTAGCACGTTTGCATATTTTAGACGCGTTGCTTATTGCTTATCTAAATATTGATGAAGTGATCGAGATCATTCGTACCTTTGATGATCCTAAAACCGAATTAATGTCGCGTTTTGCCCTATCTGAGCTTCAAGCCCACGCTATTTTGGAGATCAAACTACGCCAACTCGCTAAGCTTGAAGAAATTAAAATTAAAGCTGAGCAAGATGAACTCAATAAAGAAAGAGCCAAACTAGAAAAAATATTAGCGTCTAAAACTCGCATGAATACCTTAATGAAAAAAGAAATTCTTGAAGCGGCACAACTTTATGGTGATAACCGTCGTTCTGTTATCGTTGAACGTAAAGAATCAAAAGCACTCACAGAAAAAGATCTGCTTCCCAATGAAGCTGTCACCGTTGTTATTTCTGAAAAAGGTTGGGCTCGTTGTGCTAAAGGCCACGATATAGATCCACAAACGCTGAGTTACAAAGCGGGTGATGGTTATTTAGGCTCAGCTAAAGGACGAAGTAATTGCCCTGTGGTGATCATTGACTCCTCGGGGCGCTCATTTGCCACCGATGCCCATACTTTACCTTCGGCACGAAGTCAGGGAGAACCGTTAACAGGGCGTTTTCATTTAGCTGCGGGTGAGTCTTTTGTGCATACGTTGATGGCAAATGATGATTGCCAGTATTTACTGGTGAGTGATGCTGGCTATGGTTTTGTTGGCAGTTTTGCCGACATGGTTAGTCGTAACAAAAATGGTAAAGCGCTGCTCAGCTTGCCTGCTGCGGCAAAAGTATTGCAACCGCAACGAGTCGAACATATAGACTCTGATCTGTGTTTAACTATTACCACAGAAGGGCGAATGTTAGTTTTCCCTGTTAAAGACTTGCCCGTGTTAAGTAAAGGAAAAGGCAATAAAATTATTAATATACCATCTGCGCGAGCGAAAATAAGAGAAGAGTATGTGGCTTTATTAACCGTTGTTCCTAGTGGTGAAGCAGTAACTTTATACGCAGGTAAGCGAAAACTAACGCTAAAAGTGAGCGATATTGAGCATTATTGTGGAGAGCGAGGACGTCGAGGTAATAAATTGCCTCGTGGCTTACAACGAGTTGATCGGGTTGAAGTTGGTGATGTTAATACCAAGGAAAGTAAATAAAAGTAGTTAACCTCAGTTCTGGTTAGTTAATTTTGCTTAACCAGTATTGAGGTCAGTCATAAAATTTAAGCGCTTGCTAATTCAGCATTATGATAAACTTCTTGTACATCATCACAGTCGTCTAGCATGGCGATAAATTTTTCGAAATTAGCCATGTCTTCTTCA
This sequence comes from uncultured Pseudoalteromonadaceae bacterium, assembly GCA_964629005.1. Lineage (GTDB taxonomy): Bacteria > Pseudomonadota > Gammaproteobacteria > Enterobacterales > Alteromonadaceae. The sequence goes on from CAZVPC010000001.1 coordinate 47,654, forward strand.
CCGGTAATATCCGTATATACTTGTGGGACAAAAGTGATTTCTTCTACTTCTAAATCAAACGCTGGCATGCTGTTAGCAAATTCAGTTTTAATTTTGAAAAACTCGGTGTGCGGTGCGTACACAGTAATAATACCGTCTTCTAATTCAACATCGGTAATATCAATATCAGCCATCATCAGGTTTTCTAATACCATTTCATCGTCTTCGCCTTTAAAAGCAAATACGGCTTGGTGAGAAAACATATGGGCGACTGAACCCGTTGCGCCAATTTTGCCGTGACTTTTAATAAACGCTTGGCGAATATCTTTAATAGTGCGGTTACCGTTATCCGTTAAACAATCAATAATAACCATACAGTTACCCGGCCCATAACCTTCGTAACGGGCATGAACATAATCTTCACCACCACCACCTTTGGCTTTATCTATAGCTTTTTCAATAACATGAGTAGGCACTTGATCTTTTTTTGCTTTCTCAATTAAACGACGCAGCGACAAGTTGCCATCGGGATCAACCCCGCCATTTTTTGCACATACATAAATTTCTTTACCATATTTTGAATAAACTTTAGTTTTTGCACCAGCCGTTTTAGCCATAGATAATTTGCGGTTTTGGTAAGCTCTGCCCATGTTGATTGCTTCTTGTTAATAATTAATGAAATTTTTAATGACAGAGATTTTAACAGTTTTTAGCTTTTTTTCGAGATTAATTTTAAAGACAATAAAAATTTTTTAGTGTAATTGATTTATATTTCTGTAATCTGTGTAGCTTGAAAAAAATAATAATTGGTTTGGTGTTAGTGGTGGATTTTTTATGCGACTTGTTTTAGCAGGGCAAAGGTTGCTGATATTTATCTCAACCGTCGATAAAGTAACAGAATTTATTGGTAAAATTATTTCATGGTTGATGTTGGTTTTGGTGTTAGTGAGTTTTATAGTGGTAGTACTGCGATACGGTTTTAATCTCGGCTGGATCGCGATGCAAGAATCTGTGCTTTATATGCATGGCTTTATTTTTATGTTGGGCGCGGCTTATACCTTAAAAGCCGATGGTCATGTTCGTGTTGATATTTTTTATCAAAATTTTTCAAAAAAACAGCAAGCGTTAGTGAATATTTTTGGGACGCTGTTGCTGTTGCTCCCTGTGTGTGTGTTTATTTTTTATGTTAGTTTTGACTATGTACAGATGTCGTGGCGGATCATGGAAAAATCACCTGAAGCAGGTGGTTTACCCTTTGTTTATTTAAGTAAGTCGTTCATTTTGTTATTTTCAATTTTTTTATCTTTGCAAGGCATCGCGGAGTTGGCTCGTAACTTTATGGTGTTGCAACAACATAATTCAATCGAAGCCCAAATCGCTAAGGGATTGAATTAATGGAATATGTTTCAGTTTTAATGTTTGCTGTTGTTTGTCTAGTGTTGTTGTTAGGTTATCCGGTCGCCTTTTCATTGGCAGGTACGGCGTTAGCCTTTGCGGGAATAGGTATTTTAACCGGTAATTTTGAAGCTAACTTTTTATTGGCAATGCCGAGTCGTCTATTCGGCATTATTAATAATCAAACATTGTTGGCGGTGCCTTTGTTTGTATTTATGGGCTCTATGCTTGAACGGTCAAAAATTGCTGAGAATTTATTAAATGCTATGGCAATGTTATTTGGGCGCTTTAATGGTGGTTTGGGTATTTCAGTAACTTTGGTTGGTATGCTCTTGGCAGCAAGTACGGGTATTGTTGGTGCTACTGTGGTTACTATGGGCTTGTTATCTTTGCCAACCATGCTTAAACGCGGGTATAGTCCGGTGTTTTCTACCGGTATTATTTGTGCCACGGGTACGTTAGGACAAATAATTCCACCGTCTATCGCGTTAATTTTATTGGGCGATGTGTTATCAAATGCCTATCAAAAAGCGCAGTTAACGATGGGGATTTTTAGTCCGAAAACGGTTAGCGTTGGTGATCTATTTGCAGGGGCTATAATTCCGGGAATGATTTTAGTCGGTTTTTACATTGCTTATTGTATTGTTGTTGCTGTGCTTAAACCTGAATTAGTGCCGAGTGTTAATAGCCAAGAAATACTTAAAAACAGTAACAGTGAATCAAAATTAGGGCTGGTTTTCTCTGCACTTATCCCGCCATTATTATTAATGGTCGCGGTATTGGGTTCTATTTTATTA
>CAZVPC010000001.1:49924-61420 GCA_964629005.1 uncultured Pseudoalteromonadaceae bacterium
TGCACTTATCCCGCCATTATTATTAATGGTCGCGGTATTGGGTTCTATTTTATTAGGTTATGCCACCCCAACTGAGGCCGCAGGTGTTGGTGCTGTTGGCGCACTATTGTTAGCCTTGTGGCAACGACAAGTGAACCATGAAAATTTAACTGCGGTATTGCAAAGTACCGTAAAAATTACCTCAATGATTTTTTTGATCTTAATTGGCGCAAGTTTGTTTTCATTAGTTTTTCGTGGTTTCGGTGGTGAAGAGCTCATTCAAAGTTTGTTTACTGACATGCCTGGTGGTGTGGTTGGTGCTACCATTATTGTGATGTTAGTGATTTTCTTTTTAGGTTTTATTCTTGATTTTATTGAGATTACCTTTGTCGTTGTCCCCATCGTTGCGCCAATATTACTAACCATGGGACTTGATCCTATTTGGCTAGGTGTAATGATCGCTATTAATTTACAAACCTCGTTTTTAACCCCTCCTTTTGGTTTCGCCTTATTTTATTTACGCGGAGTTGCACCCCAGGAAGTTAAAACCGCAGATATTTATCGTGGCGTGATCCCCTTTATTCTGATGCAATTGTTGTTATTATTGGCATTGGCATTTTGGCCGTCATTGGCAACATGGCTGCCAGAAGTTGTTTACGGCAGTTAAATTAGAAAAATAAAAAATGGAACTAATGCAATGAATAAATTGATCATGAAAATTGTCTTATTAATATTAATGAGCTTTAATTTGTTACTCGTTGGTTGTAATGATAAACAAGCTAGCAGTACCGCAATAAAAGCCTCACCAGCAAAAAAATATCAATGGAAAATGGTAACCTCATGGCCAAAAAATTTCCCCGGTTTAGGCATGGCACCTGAAAAGTTTGCTCAATATGTTAAAGAAATGAGTGCTGGGCGGTTAACTATTCATGTTTATGGTGCGGGTGAGTTAGTGCCAGGTTTTGAGGTTTTTGATGCGGTTTCGCAAGGCACAGTACAGATGGGACATAGTGGCTCTTATTATTGGAAGGGTAAAATTCCAGCCGCTCCGTTATTTGGTGCCTTACCGTTTGGTATGACAGCAACCGAATTAAATGCATGGTTATCTTATGGTGGTGGTTTGGCACTGTGGAGAGAAATGTACAAACCATTTGGTATTATTCCATTAGCGGGCGGAAATACTGGCGCGCAATTTGGCGGTTGGTTTAAAAAAGAAATTAATACCATCGACGATTTAAAAGGACTGAAAATGCGCATTCCAGGACTCGCTGGTGACGTTTTAAGAAAGGCTGGTGCGATTCCGGTAAATTTAACGGGCGGTGAAATTTTCTCTTCTTTGCAAAGTGGAGCCATTGATGCGACTGAATGGGTTGGTCCCTATAATGATTTAGCGTTCGGTTTTTATCAAGCAGCCGATTATTACTATACCTCGGTGTGGCATGAACCTTCAGCGGGACTTGAGTTTTTGATCAATGAAAAGGCCTTTAATAGTTTACCTAAAGACCTGCAAAAAATTATTGAAGTAGCAGCAAAAGCGGTCAATGAAGATACGCTAGACGAATACAATGCTCGAAATAAGAATGCACTTAAAACGTTAGTTGAAAAACATCACGTTAAACTACGTCAACTACCACCAGCAGTATTGGCGCAACTGAAAAAATATACTGCTGAGGTCATGGTTGAGCAGGCTGCCAATGATGCGGGTTTTGCCAAAGTATGGCAATCGTATAGTCAATTTTTACAAGATATTCGTGCTTATGATGATTTAACGCTGAAACAATATTATCAAAATCGTTAATTTTACTAAAAAAACATATCTGCTCGTACCTCTTTATTTATAAAGCAAGGTACAATAGCAATAATTTTACGTGCTTATGCACTTTACTCAGGAAAACCGTAAAATTAAGGGATTTATTACTTTGTAGGTCGACACGAGCGCAGCGAGGCTCGACTTTTAGCCTTGTTAATGTTTTTTGTCGAGGCAAGCATCGACCTCATATCAATCCTGAACCATCTGCATAGGCATATAATTTTATATATTATGATTATTTTTGTAGATTGATTCGAGCGCAGCTAGACTCGACAGAGTGTTGGCAGTGAGCCAATAAAGATAACCATATTTATTTTACTCATTTGCGTGCTTGCCTAAAGCAAGCACTTAGAAAAAGGTTCATTATGATCATTAAACCTAAAGTCCGTGGCTTTATTTGTACCAATGCGCACCCTGCGGGCTGTGCAGCGCATGTAAATGAACAAATTGCTTATGTAAAAGCACACCCACAAGCTAACAGCAAGCCTAAAAATGTGTTAGTAATTGGTGCATCAACGGGCTATGGTTTAGCCTCTCGTATTACGGCCGCGTTTGGTAATAATGCCAAAACATTAGGCATTTTTTTTGAAAAACCACCAACAGAACGCAAAACAGGCTCAGCAGGTTGGTACAATACCGCTGCATTTCAACAAGCGGCCGACCAAGCTGGTTTGTGGGCAAAAAATATTAATGGTGATGCGTTTTCTCATCAGCTTAAAGACAAAGCTATTAATATTATTAAAGAAGAATTAGGGCAAATTGATTTAGTGATCTACAGCTTAGCTTCTCCACGTCGTACCGATCCTGATACCGGTGAAGTTTATTCGTCTACCCTTAAACCTATCGGTCAAAATGTAACCACTAAAAATTTAAATACGTCTAAACGTATAATCGACTCCGTTTCAGTAGAAGCCGCCAATGAAGCAGACATTCAAGGGACTATTAATGTCATGGGCGGTGCTGATTGGGAATTGTGGCTTAATGCGTTAAATGATGCCGGCGTATTAGCTCATGGGGTTAAAACGGTTGCTTATACTTATATAGGTAAAGAACTTACTTGGCCCATTTACGGTAAAGCCACCATTGGTAGAGCAAAAGAAGATTTAGATCGAGCTGCAACGGCAATTAACACGCTTATTGCTAGTATTAAGGGTGAAGCGCATGTTACGTCACTTAATGCCGTAGTTACTCAAGCAAGCTCGGCTATTCCAATTATGCCACTTTATATTTCGGCAATGTTTAAAGTGATGAAAGCCGATGGCACTTATCAGGGCTGTATTGAGCAAATTCAAAGTTTATTTGTTGAAAATATTTATAGTGAAACGCCGCGTTTAGATGATCAAAATCGTTATCGCCAAAACTATAAAGAGCTTGCAGACAGTGTACAACAGCGAGTTACTGAAATTTGGAATACAGTTGACACTGCGTCTATTGACGAATTAACCGATTATGTCGGCTACCATCAAGAATTTTTAAAATTGTTTGGTTTTGGCATTGAAGGTGTTGATTATGAAGCTGATGTTAGCCTAGAAGTCGAAATAAATCATTTAAGTTAAACACAACAAGTTAAGGTGCGGTAAGCCTAGGTAGTTAGTTTCCTTTTGTTTATTTTAGATTGATGATTGGGTGAAGTTTTTGTGCGCCGAGTTTTCTTAACTAATTTAACTCGTATAGTGTAAAACCTAGGTTTTAATGTCGGTATAACCATAATAGATTTCATGAATATACGAATTTGTAGTCATTTCTGTATGAAATATCAACTAATCGTAAAATTGTAATGAAAAGTTTCGTAATCCCGTAGAATAAAAAGGGTATTTTGTGCTAGAATCGCGCCAGAATTTTTTAACTTAGAGCCAGTGGGTCTTAGTTTTATTTTGATTAAGGTTCCTGCTGAAATACACTGAAATTTATAATGTGATTTATCTGGTTGATATTTAAGTTTTTTGTATCAGTAGTAGTTGCGTTGTAGATTTTGATATTCTCATCAAAAGTAGTGCATGTGTTTATGATTACAATAAAAAAAGGTCTGGATGTTCCTGTTATCGGTGCTCCCCAGCAAGTAATCCATGATGGTCCGACCATCAAAACTGTTGCAACATTAGGTGAAGAGTTTGTGGGTATGCGGCCAACCATGTTTGTTAAAGTGGGTGATCGTGTCGCAAAAGGTCAGGCGATTTTTGAAGATAAAAAAAATCCTGGCGTTATATTCACAGCTCATGCTGCCGGTGTTGTTAAGGAAATTAACCGTGGTGAAAAGCGAGTTTTGCAATCAGTCGTTATTGAAATAGACGGTTTTGCGCAAGAAACGTTTAAAAGCTACCCTTCTAATCAACTTGCTTCACTTGCGCGTGAAGATGTGGTCACAAACTTAATTGATTCTGGTTTGTGGACGGCATTGCGAACACGCCCATTTAGCAAAGTTCCGGCTAAAGACAGTATTCCTACCGCTATTTTTGTTAGCGCTATGGACACTAATCCTTTAGCCGCTGATCCTGAAGTTATCATTAATGAGCAAGCAGAAGCCTTTAAGCAAGGTTTAGTTATTCTTGCTCGTTTGACCGAAGGTGAAGTATTCGTTAGCAAAGCACCGGGGGCTAATATTCCGGTTGAAGCGAATGTTAATGTAAATGAATTTGCGGGTAAACATCCCGCAGGTTTAGTCGGTACCCATATTCACTTTTTGAAACCCGTTGATGTTGACCATGTTGTCTGGCATGTAGGGTATCAAGACGTGATTGCTTTCGGGAAATTATTTATCACCGGTGAATTAGATAATTCTCGTATTATTTCCATTGCTGGTCCCGCAGCTAAAAACCCACGTTTAATTCGCACTATGTTAGGGGCGAATACGAGTGACTTAACTAACGGCGAAACAAATGATGGTGAATTACGTATAGTATCTGGTTCATTGTTGTTAGGTTCAACGGCAAATTTAGTGCATGGTTATTTAGGTCGCTATCACGTTCAACTTTCACTTATTTTAGAAGGGCGTGAAAGAGAGTTTCTTGGTTATATGCATCCTGGTGCTAAGAAGTTTTCAGTAACGCGTGCTTATTTGTCGCATTTATTTCCTAATAAGTTATTCAATATGACCACTACGACTAACGGTAGTGAGCGTGCTATGGTGCCTATTGGTAACTTTGAACGAGTGATGCCTTTAGATATTTTACCGACCATGTTGTTGCGTGATATTTGTGCGGGTGATACCGACAGTGCTCAGCTACTTGGTGCCTTAGAGCTTGATGAAGAAGATTTAGCGCTATGTACATTTGTTTGCCCTGGCAAAACAGATTACGGCATTCTACTTCGTGATTGCCTAACCACAATTGAGAAGGAAGGTTAGTCATGGGCTTGAAAAAGTTTATTGAAGATTTAGAACCGCACTTTAACAAAGGTGCGAAGCTTGAAAAGTTGTTTCCACTTTATGAAGCTATTGCAACAGCTTTATATACGCCAGGTTACGTTAACAAAGGCAAAACACATGTTCGTGATAGCATCGATTTAAAACGCATCATGATCACCGTGTGGTTAGCTGTATTTCCCGCTATGTTTTGGGGTATGTATAATATTGGTTACCAAGCTGTTGATGCGTTAGGTGCTGGTTATGCGTTGGCTGATACTTGGCAAGTTGGTTTGTTCCATCTGCTGGGTGGTAGCCTTAGCGTAGAGTCTAACTGGTTAAATATGATGTTTTATGGGGCAATGTTTTTTGTCCCTATATACGTTACTACTTTTGTTGTGGGTATTTTCTGGGAAGTTATCTTTGCTTCTGTACGAGGTCATGAAGTTAACGAAGGTTTCTTTGTTACTTCTATTTTGTTTGCTTTAATATTGCCGGCAACAATTCCATTATGGCAAGTCGCTATTGGTATTACTTTTGGTGTGGTTATCGCTAAAGAAGTATTTGGTGGCACCGGTAAAAACTTTATGAATCCAGCACTTGCAGGTCGTGCGTTTTTATTCTTTTCTTACCCTAGTCAAATTACAGGCGACAAAGTTTGGGTTGCTGTGGATGGTTTTTCTGGAGCAACCGCATTAAGCCAGTTTAGTGCACCAGCACAAGGTGTGGTAAACGACTACAGCATGAATACTGATTGGTGGAATGCTTTTTGGGGATATATCCCTGGCTCGATTGGTGAAGTATCAACCTTTATGGTGTTTTTAGGCGGCGCATACATTATTTATAAAGGCATTGCTTCATGGCGTATTGTGTTGGGTGTATTTTTAGGTATGGTGGCAACCTCCTTTTTATTCAACCAGCTTGGTAGTGAAACTAATGCAATGTTTGCTATGCCGTGGTATTGGCATTTAGTTGTGGGTGGTTTCGCCTTTGGTATGATGTTTATGGCAACCGATCCAGTTTCAGCGTCATTTACTAATACCGGTAAATACTGGTTTGGGGCTTTAGTTGGGGTTATGGTCGTATTGATCCGGGTGGTGAATCCAGCATTCCCTGAAGGCATGATGTTAGCAATTTTATTTTCTAACTTATTTGCACCGTTATTCGATCACTTTGTTATGCAAGGGAACATTAAACGGAGGCTTGCTCATCATGATGTCTAATACAAACGCGTCTACTCAAAAAGAAACATTCAGTAGAACCCTAATTTTCGTACTTATTATTTGTTTGGTTTGTGCTGCACTGGTTTCAGTATCAGCGATCAGTTTAAAACCATTACAAAAAGCGAATAAGTTACTCGATCAACATACTAAAATTCTTGAAGCTGCCGGTTTATTAGATCAAGCCGGTAAAAATATTGAAGGTACCTTTAAAAAATATGTTACCCCTAAGTTTATTAATTTAGCTACGGGTGAATTCACTAAAGGTGATCATAATACTTATGACGAACGTGCTGATGCGCGCGATGTCAAAAAAAGCAGCGCTGTAGCAGATAAAAATGTTGGCTTACGTCGTCGTGCTAATAAAGCAGTTATTTACTTGGTGAAAGACGACCAAGGAATTGTTGATTCCGTTGTGCTCCCGATTGTTGGTATGGGTCTATGGGATATTATGTACGGATATATTGGTTTAGAAGCAGATTTAAATACGGTTAAAAGCGTGGTTTATTACGATCTTAAAGAAACTCCGGGTTTAGGTGCTGAAGTGCAAAATCCTAAGTGGAAAGCTAAATGGAAAGGCAAGAAAATGTATGATGACAATCATAATATTGCCATCCAGATTGTTAAAGGCGGTGCTAAAAAAGGTGATATTCATGGTGTTGATGCGCTTTCAGGAGCAACTTTAACCAGTCGCGGTGTCAATCGTACCATTCATTTTTGGTTAGGTAATGAAGGTTATGGACCTTTTGTCACTAGATTTGCTTCAAAGTTAAATGATGGAGGGTTAGACTAATGTCTTCAGAAACTAAAACAGTTTTATTTGGGCCAGTTATTAATAACAACCCGATAACATTACAAGTACTTGGTGTTTGTTCTGCGTTAGCGGTATCTAACTCGATGGCGAATGCGTTAGTTATGTCGTTAGCCGTAATGATGGTGACGGCTTTTTCAAGCATGTTCATCTCCATGATCCGTAATCAAATTCCCTCAAGTGTTCGTATTATCGTACAGATGGCAATTATTGCCTCGTTAGTTATTGTGGTTGATCAAGTACTGCAAGCATTTTCTTATCAATTATCAAAATCCCTTTCTGTATATGTTGGTTTGATCATCACTAACTGTATTGTTATGGGGCGTGCGGAAGCGTTTGCCATGAAAGAAACTCCATTATTAAGTTTTTTAGACGGTATTGGTAATGGTTTAGGTTATGGTGCGGTACTATTAACAGTTGCATTTTTTCGTGAATTATTTGGTTTTGGTCGCCTTTTTGGCTTCGAAGTTTTACCTTTAATTCAAAATAATGGTTGGTATCAAGCGAATGGCTTACTTGTGTTGCCATTTAGTTCGTTCTTTATGATTGGTTTGCTGATTTGGTTTGTTCGTCAGCGGAAACCAGAACAAGTAGAAAAGGATTAACTGATTATGGAACATTATATAAGTATTTTTATTAAAAGTATTTTCATTGAAAATATGGCGTTAAGCTTTTTCCTTGGCATGTGTACCTTTTTAGCGGTATCTAAAAAAGTTAGTACGGCGATGGGGTTAGGTGTTGCGGTTACTGTGGTACTTGGTTTGTCAGTACCCGCTAACCAGCTCATTTATCAGGCAATTTTGGCTCCGGGTGCGTTAGATGGCATTATGGGGATCACCGATCCGGCTAATTCAATTGATCTTAGCTTTTTAGCCTATATAACTTACATTGGTGTTATTGCTGCGTTAGTGCAAATACTGGAAATGATTTTAGATAAATATTTTCCAGCTTTGTATCAAGCACTTGGTATCTTTTTACCGTTAATTACCGTTAACTGTGCCATTTTTGGGGCGGTAGAGTTTATGGTCGCTAAAAATTTAGATTTTGGTGAAAGTGTGGTTTACGGTATTGGCTCTGGTGTCGGTTGGATGTTAGCGATTGTTTTAATGGCGGGCATCCGTCAAAAGTTAAAATATGCTGATGTGCCTGATGGTTTAAAAGGCTTAGGTATTACGTTTCTTACTGCTGGATTGATGGCTTTTGGCTTTCTATCGTTCGGTGGTATATCCCTGTAAGGTTAATATTTCTTAGCTGTTTTTTAGTAAATGGCTAAGACTTTTGATAAGTAAAAGGAAAGGTCGATGGAAATTATTCTCGGCGTATCGATGTTCACCGCGATAGTAATAGCATTAGTGTTAGTGATTTTATTTGCTAAATCTAAATTAGTTACTACCAGTGATGTCACAATTAGTATAAATGGCGATCCAGACAAAGCAGTGATAACTGCGGCGGGTGGTAAATTATTAGGTGCCTTAGCTGACCAAGGTATTTTTGTACCGTCAGCTTGTGGTGGTGGTGGCACATGTGGACAGTGTCGTGTGCATATTAAATCAGGTGGTGGTGATATTTTACCCACTGAAGAAGGTCACATTAATAAACGTGAAGCCAAAGAAGGTTGTCGTCTATCATGTCAAGTTGCGGTTAAGCACGACATGGATATCATCTTAGAAGACGAAATTTTTGGTGTTCAACAGTGGGAATGTGAAGTTATCTCTAATGATAACAAGGCAACCTTCATTAAAGAGCTTAAATTACAAATTCCTAACGGTGAATCTGTACCATTTAAAGCGGGTGGTTACATTCAAATTATTGCACCACCTCATCATGTTAAATATAGTGATTTTGATATTGGTGAACAATACAAAGGTGATTGGAATCATTTTGGTTTCTTCGATGTTGAATCAAAAGTAGACACTGAAACTTTACGTGCCTACTCTATGGCTAATTATCCGGAAGAAGAAGGCATTATTATGCTGAATGTGCGTATTGCTACGCCACCACCTGGAAAATTACATTTGCCAGCGGGTAAAATGTCTTCATTTATTTTTAATTTGAAACCCGGTGACAAAGTGACTATTTCAGGTCCATTTGGCGAGTTTTTCGCTAAAGAAACTGATGCAGAAATGGTTTTTGTTGGTGGTGGTGCAGGTATGGCACCCATGCGTTCGCATATTTTCGATCAACTTAAACGTTTAAAAACTGATCGTAAAATAAGTTATTGGTATGGTGCTCGTTCCGCTCGTGAAGTATTTTACAAAGATGATTTTGATGGTTTAGCGGCTGAGAATGCAAATTTTGAGTGGCATATTGCACTTTCTGATCCTCAACCCGAAGATAATTGGGATGGTTTAACTGGCTTTATTCATAACGTTTTGTATGAGCAGTACTTGAAAGATCATGACGCGCCAGAAGATTGCGAGTTCTACATGTGTGGGCCACCAATGATGAGTGCTGCGGTTATTCATATGTTGAAAGACTTAGGTGTAGAAGACGAAAATATATTACTCGATGACTTCGGTGGCTAAATTAAACTGAATTTATTGTTACTTCGCCCAATAGCCGCATTGAAGGTGCTCATTGACTAGCGTCAACTCCGCGCCTTCGCTTTGATCTTGAACGAGCTAGCTGCAAATTATAGCTTAATTCAAAATATCTGTAGACGGGGCTTTAGCCGCGCTTGATACGAAAATAGCTAAGATGAAGAAACGATAAAAAGGCGAACATTTTTAAATGTTCGCCTTTTTTAATGGTAAAATGTCTTTGTAGGTCGTAGCTTGCTGCGACAATTTATCTTGAATATATATAGGTTAGGTTTTAACCCATCAAAGAAGCCTCTGAAAATGAAAAAACAACTTAAATACTCTCTAACGTGGTTAGCCTTTTTATCGTTAGCTTTATTAACCGCTTGCTCTAAACAGGCTGATAGCTTAAACACTGATAACTCCACTAAAGTCAGCGAAGTTTTACTGCAAGGTAAAACTATGGGTACTACTTATCATGTGAAAATTGTCGCAACAGAGCAGCAAGTAAAAAATAATAATCTACATGCTGAAATTGATAGCTTGTTAAAAGATGTTAATCAACAAATGTCTACTTACATTCCTGACTCAGAATTGTCACGTTTTAACGCTAACCCCTCAACTGAGCCAGTTGAAATTAGCGAAGGCTTACGTCGTGTTATTGCCGAGTCTATGCGCATAGGTAAACTTAGTGGTGGCAAGCTTGATATAACCGTTGGCCCATTGGTTAATTTATGGGGCTTTGGACCAGATCTTCATCCCGATAAAATTCCTAGTCCTGATTTATTAGCACAAACTAGAAAACGCATCGGTTTAGAAAAGTTAATTTTAAAAGGTAACAAGCTGAGTAAAACTATTCCTGACTTGTACGTTGATTTATCGACGACTGCCAAAGGTTATGGCGTTGACAAGGTCGCAGAATTAATTGAAGCAAAAGGTTTTACTAACTATTTAGTCGAAATTGGTGGAGAAATGCGTTTAAAAGGCTTTAAACATACGGGAGAGCTTTGGGCTGTAGCGGTTGAAAAACCAGTTAGTGAAGAACGTAGTGTTCAACAAATAATTATCCCTAAAGATAATGCTATTGCAACGTCAGGCGATTATCGCAATTATTTTGAAGTAGATGGGCAACGTTTTTCACATATTATTGACCCCGATACTGGTAAGCCTATTAACCATAAACTGGTTTCTGTTACGGTGATTGCAGCAACGTCGATGACCGCTGATGGTTTATCAACCACTTTAATGGTAATGGGTGAAAAGCAAGGTTTAGCCTTTGCTAATCAACATAATATCGCAGCGTTGTTTATTTCAAAAGCAGATAATGGTTTTGTGCAAGAAAGTACGGTAAAATTCGTTCCTTATTTGAAGTGAGATGTAGAAGGTCGCCGCTTGCCGCGATAGTTTGGCTCGTGACAACCTACAACAATTACTGTTATCCTGACGCAGGTCAAGATTTTCTGATACAAACAGACTTTTTTAATAGGCTCTTAAATGGCAATATTTTTAATCACCTTAGGTTTCTTTCTCGTTGTTGTTTTAGGTATGGCGGTTGGTTATATTTTTCAACGAAAAACTATTGCGGGTAGTTGTGGTGGTCTTGGGGTAATGGGTATAGAAAAAGCGTGCGATTGCGATAACCCCTGTGATAAACGCATAGAGCGTGAACGTAAAGCAGCACTTGCTGAACAAAAAGACGCACAGCAAAACCAAGCTAGTATTAGCGTTAGAAATTTGTAGGTTTTAGAAACCAAAGGGTCAGAGTAAATTGATTTTAAGTCATATTTATTAAGCCGTCAATTTGACGGTTTTTAAAT
>CAZVPC010000002.1:0-28056 GCA_964629005.1 uncultured Pseudoalteromonadaceae bacterium
AATAACAAAAAAGCGGCCCATAAGCCATGGTTCCCCCAACTTTGTAAAATAAACCACGTTGGAAAAAACACCATAAAAGTGGATATTATCATGCTATTACGCATAATTTTTGCCTTCATTAAACCAATATAAACACCATCAAACAAATAACACCAACAAGCGACCAGCGGTAATAACACGATCCAAAAAAGGTATTGCTCGGCAAAATCAATCACTGCCGTTATGCTCGACATTAAAGTGATCAACGCATTGCCCATAAAAGCGAAAAATAAACTATAAAGTAACGCAAAAATCGCTGTCCAAACTAAGGCTATTTTTACTATTTCATTTAATTCTGTCGCGTTATTTTGCCCTTTAGCCCGACCAACCATGGCTTCTGCCGCATTAGCAATGCCATCTAAGCCAAAAGAAATTAACAATAAAAAATTAAGCAAAATGGCATTCGCGGCAACCACATTGTCGCCTAACCGCGCACCTTGAAAAGTTATAAAAATAAAACAAATCTCTAAACACAAGGTACGGATAAAAATATCACGATTTAAATTAAAGTACCGCTTAAGCTCATTACTCGTTAAAATTCGTTTAAGTGTCTCACGAGCTGATGCAAACAAGATATTATTACTTTTAAGTATGACAAAAAGCCCCACTAAAAACCCAAAGTATTCGGCACTTAACGTTGCGTAAGCGACACCTGAAACTTGCCACTTAAAATGTAAAACAAATAACAAATCTAAGCTTAAATTAACCAAGTTGGTGACAATGAGTAACCACATCACGCTTTTTGCCTGATGATTTCCTAACAACCACCCTAAAATAACTAAGTTAGCTAATGATGCGGGTAAACCCCAAATGCGGATTTCACTATATTGGCGAGCATAGCGTTGTACTTGTTCGGAGCCCCCAGCAAACGATAAACTAATATCAATATATAAACCTTGAAAAATAATAAAAATAGCACCAATAATGGCGGCGACCAATAAGCCACGCAATAAAATTAATACATTTTGTTGGTGATGACCCCCACCAAAAGCTTGTGCCGCCAAGCCTGTAGTCGACATTCGTAAAAAACCACAAAGCCATGTGATCGCGGTAATTATCATCGCACCTACTGCCGTCGCCCCTAAAAAGTAAGCATGTGATAAGTGACCAATAACGGCGGTATCAACCAAGCCTAACAAAGGCACCGTTATATTTGAGAGGATCATAGGTATAGCGAGTGAAAATAATCGCTTATGATCACTAAAGTGGTTAAAATTTAAAATTAGTCATTCCTAATTAACGTTCTATTGATTATGAAAATTTTGCTGTTTATTATTTTATGCTGCACTTCGTTGGTTAGTCACAGCGCAGTAATTTTGCAATATCATCATGTTAGTGAAAACACCCCCGCTAGCACCAGTGTTACGCCACAACAATTTAAAATTCAACTGCAATACCTACATGAACATAACTTTACTATTGTGCCATTATCTAAACTAGTTGACGCAATTAAAAGTAAAAAAAAGCTAGCCGACAAAACTGTTGCTATTACTTTTGATGATGCTTTTCTTGATATTTTAATCAATGCAAAACCAATTTTAGACAGCTTTGATTATCCATTTACTATTTTTATTAATCCTGCCGTGGTTAACCGTAAAGCTAAAAAAAATCTAACATGGCAACAATTAAAGCAGCTAGCTAACGATGGTGTGATCATTGCCAATCATGGCTTTGAACATAACTCACTAGCACGCAAGCCAAGCAACATGAGTAATTCAACTTGGTTAAATTTATATGGCAAATCGCTCGAAAAAGCAGAAGATATTATTCAAGAGAAAACAGGAAAAAGTTGGCGTTATTTTGCCTATCCTTACGGAGAATACAGCTATGAGGCGTTAGTTTGGTTACGCAAAAATAATTTTATTGGCTTTTCTCAACAATCTGGTGCAGTGGGTATCTATTCTGATCTAAGTGCATTACCGCGTTTTCCTGCATCACACCCTTATGATAAGTTAACGAGCTTAACAGACAAATTAAATTCACTGGCTGTTAAAATCACCGCAACAGAACAACCCGCACAGTTCATATTTAAGTACCAACAAATAGATTCAATCAATTTTACCTTTGACCTTCAAGATATTAATAAAGCACGGTTATCTTGTTATATCACCGGTATTGGTAAACAAAAAATCAGTTGGCAAAATGATAATAGTTTTACCCTTTATTTCAATAAACCACTGCCTATAGGGCGAGTTAGAAGCAACTGCACCGCACCTAGTAGAAGCAAATTAGGTCGATTTTATTGGTATTCACACCCTTGGTTTATATTAAAGCAAAATGGTGATTGGTATCCATTATAACTTTCAAAAAATGATCGCCGACAATTATCCGTTACCATGCGGAGCGAGAGAACAAAAAGTCTCACGACGAAAGTGGCAATAAATAATGATCAACCAGTAAAATAACAAACAATGTCATTAAATGGACAATTGAAAATTTGAAGGTTTCCATTGCCGTACTTTCATCGGCATTAAATTTTAATTTCCACGCATAAGCAATAAAAATGGAATTAAGTGCCACAGTACCAATAAGATATAACCAACTACTCATGCCAACTAAATAAGGCAATAAACTCACCACAAAGAGTAATACCGTATAGAGTAAAATCTGAGTTTTAGTAAAATCAATACCGTGAGTTACTGGCAACATTGGAATATTAACTTTAGCGTAATCATTTTTTCGATGAATAGCTAACGCCCAAAAATGTGGTGGCGTCCAAGTAAAAATAATTAAAACCAATAATAGCGCATTGGGTTGAATTTCATTAGTCATTGCTGTCCAACCAAGCAATGGGGGAATAGCACCCGCTAAACCACCAATGGTAATGTTTTGTGGTGTTGCTCGCTTTAAATACAAAGTATAAATAAAACTATAACCAACTAAACCGGCAAAAGTTAACCACGCCGTTAAAGGATTTACCCAAGCATATAGCATAATAAAACCGAAGATTGCCATAGTCGTTGCAAATATGATCGCATTTTGGTTTTTAATTTTGCCATTAGGTAAGGGTCGATTATGTGTTCGTCCCATAATGCCATCTATTTTTTGATCCACAATATGATTAATCGCGGCTGCGGCAGAAGATAATAAACCAATGCCTAAAATGGCGGGGATCAATACTTGCCAAGGAATAACGCTTGGCACTGACAAACACATACCAACTAATGCGGTAAGTACTAATAAGGCAACCACACGGGGTTTAGTGATTTCATAATAATCTTGCCATTTGTTTGAGCTAACTAAACTGGCTTGAGTTGACAGTGCTGGTGCTTTATTCATTATGGTTCCTGTTTTTATCTCTATATTCTTCGTTGTAAACTGTAGGTTAGGTGGATCAGTGTTAACATCAAACAGGCGGCAATAATATTGTGACTCACCGCAATAACTAAGGGTAGCGAAAACCAAATATTGCTGATCCCTAAACAAATTTGCAGTGTTAATACGCCCACTAAAAATAGCGCCGAACGTCGAAAAAAAGGTGTTTGTGATTTAGTAAAAATACTTAATGCCAACCAGCTCAAGTAAATAGCAGTAATGATGGCTCCTAAACGGTGTGCAACATGAATAGTGACTCGTTGATCGTGGTCGAGATGGCCATATTCATAACTTGCTTTGACTGGAGGAATGGGATCAAATGCCCCTTTAAAGGTTAATTCATCTAACCAACCCGATTGACAAATAGGCAATTCAACACAACTAAGTGCCGCATAATTTGACGATGTCCAGCCACCAAGAGAAATTTGTCCAACTAGAATTACCACGCCAATTAACGCGAAACGTCCATATTTTTTAATCGCAAAATCACTGGTCGGTAAACGAAAAACGCTTAAGCGCAAATATAATAAAAACAACAAACACAAGGTGGTAAAACCACCAAGCAAATGCGCCATAACCACAATGGGCATGAGTTTCATGGTAACCGTCCACATGCCCAAAGCCGCTTGAAACACAACCATCATTAAAATAAATAATGGTAAAAATACGGGTGAACCTAACTGGCGATATTTAAATGATAAAAAGGCAATGACTAAAATCAATAGCCCTAAACTACCTGCAAAATAGCGATGGATCATCTCATTCCATGCTTTATGAGCAACAACTTCTTGATCAGGAAACGCTTGTTCTGCTTGAGCAAGTTGCTGAGAAGTTTCAGGAACTTTAAGCAAACCGTAACACCCCGGCCAATCAGGACAACCTAAACCCGCATGAGTTAAACGTGTATAAGCTCCTAAGCTAACTACCACTAAAGCGAGTATTATGCTGATAAAAACGAGCCGTTTTATTTGCCGAAAAGGTGCAGAAGAATATTGCGGTTTCATCTTAGCCGATCCTAGAATATTTTAGCAATTTCTTAAAATCAGCCAGTAGTGCTTTACCAAATAAGGGTAAAGACTCGGTATTATTGGGCAGTTGATACGATAAAATGACATTACCTAAGGGATCAGCTATTAACACTTGTGTCTGCGTAAATAGCTGCTTAGTTTGCTCCGGCATTGTTTTTATAAGCCATTTATCTCGTTGGATCTGTTCAGTTTGTGCATTGCTTAAACGATGATAAGTTAAGGCGACAGGTTTTACTCGCCCCATCTCTTTCCCTAACGCCACAAAAGTATTATTAACACTATGTAACGTTTGCTGGCATTGCTGTAAACATTCTTTTGGCAGTAAATAGAGCATTAACCATTTTTCATTGAATTTATCACTGGCTAACCCCATTTTTTCTAAGGTTATGCCCGCATTTAATAACTTGCCCTTATTAGTTACCCCATAACTAAACCAATGTTGCTCTAATGCCAATTTAGCTAAAACAACTGGTACAATAAAAACAACCAAAACTAACAATAAAACCCGACGAGACTTCTTTTTCTGACTATCAACTGATCTGGCTTTTGTTATCTGTAATCCACTCATTTTAATAAACCTTGCTCATTCTCTAAGCTATTATTTTGATCCGTATTTTTTAATGCGGTCCAAATCATTAAAACCAACCACGCAACAGCTAAACTAAACCATTGAAATGCGTAAGCTTGATGCTTTTCTGGTGGCATCACCACAGGATGCCAATTTTTAACAAAACCAAGAGTTTCTTCTTTGTCTAAATAAACAACAAAAGGTAATAATTTTTCACCGATAAGTATTGAAAACTTTTTCAATTCAATTTGTTGCACTCGCAATGGCCATTGCACATGATTAAACTGCTGCTGTTGTAACAATAGCCCCATTTCCATTAACCGAACATTTCCTCTAAAGGTATGTAGGCCAGATAACGGGGTAATATCAGGTAAAATATTGCGATCAACCGAACCAGCAAGCCAGCCTAAATTAACTAACAGCGTTTGTTTTTCGCTACGAACCACTTGAAACGCACGATAACCAAGAGAATTACCGTTGGCTTGATTATCTAATAAAAAAATTAATTTCGGGTCAAAAAACGCCGTTATTAAAACCGGCAAATCATTGATCGTTTCAGCCAAATTTGTTGGTTGTTCGTTAGCTAGCTTAAGTACCTGCTGCAATGAAAGCGCCTGTTGATGCTGTAACTGTTCAATACGTGCTAAACGTTGTTGTTTTTCATGCGCCCTATCAATTTGCCAAAGCCCCAATTTGATCAAAGCCACAAAAACAAGTAGTGTAATAATCAACCAAGGTAGGCGAATATTGCGAATATTTGTTAGTATATGGGTAACTTTTATGGTGTGCACTACAAGCCTCTACAGCAACTTTTTTTTACAACAACGGAGTTTTTAATGATTATTAAAATCGTACTAGTTAGTTTACTTGCCTTCATGGTTTATAACTTATTTCGAGCATTGATCATTATGAATAAAAATGATCCTGAGCAGCCACCTATGTCGAAATTTATCGGCCGCCGTGTCATGGTCTCTGTTGCGATTGTTATAATACTTTTACTTGGCATATTCACTGGCGTTATCACGCCCAATCCGCATCCTTAAAGAATATAAACAAACACAAACAACATCACCCACACTACATCAACAAAATGCCAATACCAGCTAGCCGCTTGAAAGGCAAAATGATTCGTTGGCGTAAAATGGCCTTTCAATATGCGAATAAAAACCACCAATAACATGATAGTGCCGAGGGTTACATGCATACCATGAAAACCTGTCAATAAATAAAATGTATTACCGTAAACACCGCTACTTAAATATAATTGCATTTCATCAGAATAACCGTGAGCATATTCTTGTATTTGAAAAAACAAAAAGCTCAACCCTAACAAAATCGTTAACGCTAACCACACTTTCAGTTGTGCACGTTTATTTTGTTCTAAAGCAACATGAGCAAAATGTGCAGTTATCGATGAAGTTAACAGCAAAATAGTGTTAATTAGTGGTAATCCATACCACCCCATGACATTGGTTTCAGTGCCCCCTGGCGTTTTAAGTAACGGCCATGTTGCGGTAAATTCTGGCCAGAGTACTGCCGCTGTTTCGGCATTATTGCCCGCACCGCCTAGCCATGGCACGGAAAATTGTCGGGCATAAAGCAAGGCACCAAAAAAAGCAGCAAAAAACATTACTTCAGAAAAAATAAACCAACTCATTCCTTGGCGAAATGAATTATCCATTTGATGGCTATATCTGCCAGACATTGACTCAGTAATAACATTGTTAAACCAACCAAACACCATAAAAATAATTAAGGCAACACCCGCCAGCAATAAATAACCGCCAAAACCGGAGACCTTATTATGCATGTCATGTACATAATTTCCGGCACCAAAAGCGATCATAAACAACGCCAATGCGCCGATTATTGGCCAGTGACTTTGTGCGGGCACATAATAACTTTCATATTTTTTAGTCGTCATAAAAAATCCTTAATTTTTTAACTGTTCGTTACTAAGACTCAACTTTTTTGGTCACGTTAAACAAAGTATAAGATAATGTTAGTGTGGTTATATCTTCTGGCAATTGGGGATCAACATAAAACTGCACTGCCATCTCCGCCTCTTCATTTGCTTTTAACGGTTGTTGAGTAAAACAAAAACATTCTATTTTTTTAAAATAAGTGGCGGCAATACCAGGTGATATTGACGGAATTGCCTGACCAACTAGATCGTCTTTTGAATTGTTTTTTGCGTAAAACTTCACTAATTTCAGTTCACCGGGATGAACAACGACTTGCTCGATCATTGGCTGAAATGTCCATGGCATACCTTGTGCGTTGCGGCTAATAAATTGCACTTTAATATTACGCGTTGTATCAACACCTTCGGCACTATAAACCGCAGCACTATCATTGGTTTTGCCGTTCAAACCGGTTACATCACAAAAAACATTGTATAAAGGCACCAAAGCAAAACCAAAACCAAACATCGCAAAAACAATCAAAACTAACTTTGAAACTAATTTTTTATTGGGTTGCTGCTTTTGCGATTTATCTAGCTGATCATTGCTCATAGTCATCATTCCTCAATCGATTTTCGGTGGTGTTGAAAAAGTATGATAAGGCGCAGGACTTGGGACAGTCCATTCTAAACCTTCTGCTCCATCCCATGGTTTAGCGGGTGCTTTTTCTCCACCTCGAATACATTTGATCACCACAGCTAAAAAAATCAATTGTGATAATCCAAAGGCGAAACCACCAATACTGACCCATTTATTAAAATCGGCAAACTGTAACGCATAATCAGGAATACGACGTGGCATGCCTGCTAACCCCAAGAAATGCATCGGGAAAAACAGTAAATTAACAGACACTAATGAACACCAAAAATGCCATTTACTTAAGGTGTTGTTATACATATTGCCTGTCCATTTAGGCAACCAATAATAAGTGGCAGCAAAAATAGAAAACAATGAACCTGTCACTAAAACGTAGTGAAAATGGGCAACGACAAAATAAGTATCATGGTATTGAAAATCTATTGGTGCCATGGCTAGCATTAGCCCTGAAAAACCGCCAATGGTGAACAAAATAACAAAAGCAATTGAAAACAGCATAGGGGTTTCAAAGCTTATTGAACCTCGCCACATGGTTGCCATCCAATTAAACACTTTCACCCCCGTGGGTACGGCAATTAGCATAGTGCAATACATGAAAAACAATTCACCAAATAGAGGCATACCTGTAGTAAACATGTGATGCGCCCAAACGATGAATGATAAAACTGCAATCGATGAAGTGGCATAAACCATTGAGCTATAGCCAAATAATTTCTTACGTGCAAAGGTTGGAATGGTTGTTGAAACAATGCCAAAGGCTGGCAAAATCATAATATAAACTTCGGGATGTCCGAAAAACCAAAAAATATGTTGGAACATTACCGGATCACCGCCACCTGCGGCATTAAAAAAGCTAGTACCAAAATAGGTATCGGTCAACAACATGGTTACCACACCTGCCAACACTGGCATCACTGCAATAAGTAGATAAGCCGTAATAAAAAATGTCCACACAAATAAAGGCATTTTCATGTAGGTCATACCCGGCGCACGTAAATTCATAATAGTGACGACGATATTTATCGCTCCCATTATCGAAGATATGCCCATAATATGAACGGCAAAAACAAAGAATGCAGTACTACCATTACTGTAAGTGGTTGACAGTGGCGCGTAAAATGTCCAACCAAAGTTTGGCGCACCGCTTTCCATAAAAAAAGAGGATAGTAAAATAGCAAAAGCAAACGGTAAAATCCAAAAGCTCCAGTTATTTAAACGCGGTAAAGCCATATCTGGTGCGCCGATCATCATAGGCAACATCCAGTTGGCTAATCCGGTAAAAGCAGGCATGATCGCACCAAACACCATAACCAAACCATGTACGGTAGTTAGCTGATTAAAAAAGTCGGGCTCAACAATTTGCAAACCCGGTTGGAATAATTCCATCCGGATCACCATAGCTAACGAGCCCCCCGTTAAAAACATAATAAACGAGAACCATAAATATAAAGTGCCAATATCTTTATGATTTGTGGTATACAACCAGCGTTTAATGCCAGTCATTTTGTGATCTTCATGTTCAGTGTGATGATCAGTAAGAACCTCTGTAGTCATTTTGCTTATTCCCTACTTAGCACTGGCAGCATCAACATCTGCGGGTTGAATTAAATCACCAGTTTTATTACCCCATGAATTACGTTCATAAGTAATAACTGCGGCAATTTGTGTTTTAGTTAATTTTGATGAAAAAGCGACCATTGCTGGATTTTTAGCGCTACCATTGACAACAATATTAAGATGAGCGGCAACATTTCCGGTGGCAATAGCACTACCATCTAAAGCCGGAAAGGTGGGTGGTAAACCAGTACCAGAGGCTTGATGACAAGCTGAACAAGTTGTTGAATAAACTTGCTTACCCATGTTCATCAGTTCATCCATGGCGTAAATTTTAGTTATATCTTCCGTTGCTGTTGCCGTATCATCAACAGTGTTAGTAACTGCGTTGTTCGTGGGCGTTTTAACTGTTTTTGTAGTAGAGCCACCCACAGCAGTTTGCACATCAGCTGCCTGCACGGAATCACCGGTATTATTGCCCCACGCATTACGCTCGTATGTAACAACTGCGGCAACTTCTTTAAGACTAAGCTGTTTACCAAAGGCTTGCATCGCGGTACCAGCACGACCATTAAAGACGGTGTTGATATGAATATTTACCTCTCCGGTAGCAACAGTACTCGCTTTTAATGGCGGAAATGTTGGCGGTAAACCTGAGCCAGAAGCTTGGTGACATGCTGCACAATGCCCTAAATAAACTGTTTCACCCAATTGCATTAACTGCTCAAGTGACAAGGCGGCATTCAGTGATGCTTTCTCTGCTGCCGCAGCTTTGGCGGTAAGTTGATGTTGTTTGTCTAACCAAGCGTTATAATCGGCTTCACTTTTCACTTCAACAACGATTGGCATAAAACCATGATCTTTACCACAAAGTTCAGCACATTGACCTCGGTAGATACCGGGCTGATCAACTTTAGTCCACGCTTCATTAATAAACCCCGGCACAGCATCTTGCTTTATCGCAAAAGCAGGTACCCACCAAGAATGGATAACATCATCAGAAGTCATTAAAAAACGAACTTTTTTATTGACTGGGATCACTAACGGTTTATCAACCTCTAACAAGTAATGCTCACCTTTTTCAGCCGAGTGACCTTGTTGATTTTCATATTGATCACGTGGCGTAGATAACAACGAATAAAACTCAATATTTTGACCAAAATATTTGTAATGCCACTTCCACTGCGAACCCGTTATTTGAATGGTGATATCAGAGTCGCTGTTATCTTCCATTGTGATCAGTGTTTTTGTGGCGGGATAAGCCATAAAAATAAGAATAATGATGGGTATAGCGGTCCAAAGAATTTCAATTTTAGTGCTTTCGTGGAAACTTGCTGGTTTTGCTCCCTTTGATTTTCGATGAAATATCATTGACCAAAACATCGCACCAAAAACGACTAAACCAATGCCTACACAGATATACAAAACCAACATATGAAGATCATATACATTACGGCTTATTTCTGTCGCACCTTGAGTTAGGTTCAACCGCATATCCGCCCAAGCTGAATGGGAAAACAAACTTCCCAACAACAGCCAACCTAGGTTACGTCTATTCACTCGACATCTCCTCTGTCCTTCTAATGATTAGAAAATAGAACAAACAATATGCCGTTTAGCCTATTGAGTTAAGTTCTATTAATGTAATTAGACGTAAAAATAGTGAGCGCTTTTACGCCTTGTTATTATTTTAAATAATTTTATTTTGTTCACTTTCTACCCTAGAATTACCCAAAAATTGACATAGGTCAATTTTTAATTTTGTTAATAGAATGATAAACCCTAACAAATTCAATAGAGTTACAACTCTAATTGCTTTGAAGGGCTCTTTTTTATTGACTTGCGTGAAATTTAAGCAAATTGAAGGTTGGTGATTTTTTTGTTTATTGTTGTGACAAAAGTTATTTACAACAATAGCCTTTGAACAAAAATATTATATATCTTAACTTTTGGGGGATCTTTGCGGATAATGGGGAATATTTACTGAAAAACTAATCTTGAATGAAGTAAATGGGTATTTAAAAATTTATAAAATACCCATTAACTACAGAGCTAAAAAATTAATGTGGTTTTTATCAATTACATCCAATCCGCTGCTCGGATAACACCAACGGCAATACCTTCAACATTAAAATGTTGGCAAGAAAGATCGACGATGATCGGCTCAAATGCTTCATTTTCAGCCTGTAAATAAACAATATTTCCCTCACGCTTAAAACGCTTAACCGTTACATCATCGTCAACTCGGGCGACAATCACCTGACCGTTTTGTACCTCGGTAGTTTGGTGAACTGCCAATAAATCACCCTCTAAAATGCCAATATCTTTCATGCTTTCGCCATTAACACGTAACAGATAATCCGCCGCAGGACGAAATAGATTACCATCAATTTTATAATGATCTTCAACATGCTCCAGCGCCAAAATAGGCTCTCCAGCAGCAACACGACCGATAAGCGGCAAACCTAAATCTTGATGTTGTTGATATTGTTCAGCTAAACGAATGCCACGCGAAGTTCCCGGTAACATTTCAATATAACCTTTTTTGCTGATCGCTTTTAAATGTTCTTCGGCAGCATTGGCCGATTTAAAGCCAAAATAATCAGCTATTTCTGCTCGTGTGGGTGGCATTCCTGTGGCTGATATTTTTTCTTTGATCAATTCAAAGATTTGCGATTGTCTAGAAGTAAGTGGGCGCATAGCATTCCTGTTATTTCGTACAGTATACTGTTAGTATATACAGTCGAGCAGTAAGTGCAACTCAATTGATGATAAAGGTATGCTTTTGTGCGTTTTAATGAATCTCCATTGAGTGGCTGTCTGTTATTATTTTCAAAGCATTGCCCCATGCAACTGCCCCAGAGTTTCGACAGAATTTTCACTACAACGCTTTCAAATATTGCTGACACGTTAGACAGCTGGATAAATGACAACATTCAAACATTCGAACCTGAATTTGAAGTATTATGAATATAAACTATGCTGACTTTACAATCATCATGTTGAGGTAAATTAATAAATCCATTGACTAAATCCCAATTATTTAACTATTGATGTTTGATACTCATTCACCCAAGACTCAAACTTATTTGTAGTGCTCTTAGTCCGTCTGTTTAAGCTAAACTCATTAAAAATATAATCAACAGGTGCATGAGGTGATTTTTCTAAAGCATATTGAACTAAACCAAGCCTTTCGGGATAAGTAATAGACCCCCATTCTCTAGGGATGCCAAAAGCATTTACACCACGCCACTGCACTAGGTCTTCAATATCATCGACAGATTTCCAGACAGTTTTTTCTCCTGTTTTATGCTGCACAATTCCGGCCCATGAGCTAATAATTGATTCAATATAATCAAGTTGTTTTTTAGTTGTTCTTGCTAAATTATGTTTCCAGCCAATGTCAGATGTCAACTCATGGAGAGAAATTGCACTTTTTTCATGTAAAATTTCTTTAGCTATATTATCTAAAGTAGCTTTGTAGCAATCATGAAAATAATTATCAGGGTTAAAATTTCTCACGCTATTTTGTTCTTCAACTTCTTCAGGTTCAAATAAATTTGTATCTTCTAACTCATCTTCCTTTTCTTCTTGAGTTAAATCTAAAGCCAATAGTTCACTTAGTTGGTTATGAATTCTTTCTATAATTGAATTTTCATCTATAAAATAATCGGTTGACCATATTCGCAACAATTTCCAACCAAGATTTTCTAATATTAAATGTCTTACACGATCTCTATCCCTTGCGGCTGGTAAACCATGATAAGTTGCACCATCACACTCTATTCCAGCCAAAAATTGACCTGGTTTATCCGGATGGATCACACCGAGATCGATTCTAAATTTACTGACCCCTATTTGAGTTTGTACTAGCCAACCCTTTTCTCTTAAGGCGAAGGCAACACTTTCTTCAAAGTAACTGTCAAATTGGTCAACTCCGTAATTGGCTTCTGCTGTTTCAGGTAGTGCAATAGGGCCTTTCTCTGCGTACTCCAAAAAGTATTTAAGATGCTTCACTGCAAGAGCGCTAGTTCGGCTTAAATCAATCATTGTATAATCAAAGCTTGAAAACACATGAATTTCAGTCGTCGCTCTCGTAATAGCAACATTTAATCGTCGTTCACCACCTTGCTTATTGAGTGGACCAAAATTCATACTCATCGTTTTAGCTAATGGTTCTATAGGTCCATAGCCCAAGCTTAAAATAATAATATCTCGTTCATCACCTTGAACAGATTCAAGGTTTTTAACAAAAATAGGAGCATAGTTTTTATTACCTTGGAAAAAAGGTTCAAGATGAGGATGCTTACGTCGACGATCATCTAAACAATCTTCTATACACCGTTGCTGCTCTGAATTTAAAGTAACAACACCAATAGTATATTTCTTCCGCTTATCAGATAATCTTTCAACAATATAACTAGCAACCGCGTTGGCTTCTTTAATATTATTTCGTTCTTTTCCTTTAGCATAAAGCCCATCTATTTTGTGCAGACTAACAGCACTTTCTTTCGTTTCTGCACAAGGGAAGGTGACTAAGGAATTTTCATAATAGTGACTATTTGAAAAGGCAATTAAGCTTTCATGACGGCTTCGGTAATGGCCAGTTAAACGATGGTGAGGTAGTCGAGCTGATAACGCTTGATCTAAAATACTTTCAAGATCGGCTTCATCAGTTAAATCATCAGTGCTGCTTTTTGAGAAGAAATTTGTTGGTGGCATCTGTTTAGGATCGCCAACAATAATGACATTTTTACCTCTGGCAATCGTACCAACCGCATCCCAAACTGTTATCTGGGAAGCTTCATCAAAGACCACTAAATCAAAAGCATTAAAGTGAGCAGGTAAAAACTGAGAAACAGAAAGAGGTGACATCATAAAACATGGGGTAAGGTGAAGTAGGTTTTCACCCATTTCATTAATCAGTTGCCTGATAGGTTTATGATTACTTTTTTTATTAAATTCTCTGGAAAGAACACCATACTCAGCAGGAGATTGTGGTGAATTAGGATCAGGTGTACCTGATGCAACTATCGACGAAATATACTCCGCAGTTGTTTTTGCAACTAATGCATCAAGTTCTCTAAATTCTTCAATTAAATTTTCATGATTTGATGTTCTAAATGTTCTTAAAGCATCTGATGCATCAATAAGTATCGGCGCTAACCAAGCGCACACTGCATTTGTTGTTTGGTGTACTGTATCTTCACCTTGAATTTCTCGACCTTCCAAACATGTAACTACAGCATGGAGACCTTTACTACTTGCTACTTTTTTAGCTTCAAGCCAATTACACCAAGCATTTATTTTAGGCTCTAAAGCAATGACTTCATCACAAGAATGAATAAATTCAGCTAGTGTTTTGTCCGCTGTAACATCCCCTCCTAGAGTAATGAAAGTATCCATATCATTTTTAAATTCAGGGTAACTTTTTGAGTAATTATCGCAAACTGTAGCTAAAGCAGATGACTGGTAGAACTCGAAGTTATCTACCACTTTTTCCTTTAAGTTATTAATAAGTGCCGATGGGTTGGAGAGTCTTCCTGCTACTTTTCTGGTGATATCAAACAATCCTTTAGATTCCTGATACTTAGAACTTAAGTATTCGCCAGAGGTATCCCAACCTTGCCATATTTTATCTTGTTCGAAATCACTAATATTTTCAGAAACTTTTTTAGCAGTACTATTTATCTCATCTAATAATTTTAATTCTTCAAATGTTATTTCACCATGTACACCAACGGCACTTAATGTTTTTATGACTTTTCTTTTGGCAAACCATTTCATCGGCCAAATTTTTTGTTGTGCTATTTGAAATGATGTAAGCCAATCTTCAGTAGGGTGGCTGGATATTTTATCTAGTGCGAATGTTAATTTCGAGCTTTTAACTTGTTCATCAATTATTGCTTTAAATTCTGCTAATGAACGTAGTTTATCTAATTCATCTCTAGCACTTGGCTTATAAATAAAGCTTAATCGTGATATTTTTTGTTCAATTAAAGTAGTGACTAAAGCATATATTTCTACATAGTTTTCGTTGTATTCATTCAAGTCTGCCAATTCTAATAATTCAACCAATTCTCCAAAGTGTTTGTTCAATACTTGAGATGAGTTCCTCACTTTTTTAATGGTTGAAATTAATTCTGATTGCCAAGCATTTGACCAGTCAGTATTTTGAACAATGGATAGTTCTGAAAGGTTTAAATTTTCTATATCTGAAAATGCTAAACCTAATTTTTTAGCCGTTTCATATAGATCATCCAAGTCTTCCTTAGAGCTGACATGAGAGTTTTCATAAGAGTGACCCCAACCTAGATCTACCTTTGTTATATCTTTATATCTAACATATCTTGATATTGCTTGCCTCGGTGTTATGCCTAATGGCGATTCTTGATGTAGTTCATTAACATATGCGTTTAAACTTTTTCGTATGTTAAACAGTTTATCCGCATTGTTATTCCATTCACTACTAGAAGCAGTTTCACGCGTGGTCCATGATTTTTTTAGCTGTTCTAATATGGCTCGTTTATTGGCTTTATTACTATGAAGCTCTAAGCATAAATGATCTAAACCAATTTTATGAAGGCGACTATACACAACATTCAATGCTGCCATTTTTTCTGCTACAAATAGAACTTTTTTTCCTTTTGCTAAATTATGGCAGATTATATTTGCTATTGTTTCTGACTTACCAGTGCCGGGTGGTCCTTCTAAAACGAAGTCTTGCGTCTTTGTTGATGCATCTATAGCGACTAACTGAGAACTATCAGCATTTAGAGGGGCAAAAACTTCTGAAGGTTTTAACATCTTATCTATGTTGTTTTGATCTTGAAATTGAACATTTTGTTCATATGTTTTTTGAGGGGTCTCTACTAAATGCTTCACAAAAAGATTTGACTTTAAATCATTAACTCTGTCTTTTAAGTCTTTCCACATTAAATACTTAGCAAATGAAAAAGTACTTAAAACAAGCGTTTCTACGACTTCAAACCCTTTGATCTCTTTAATTTTATCTCTGACAACTGACCAAATCAAATCGACATCAATACCACTTTCATCTGTCGGTAGGGCCTCGTTAAATTGGGATAAATCAACTTCATAATCATTTTGTAAAAATTCAATTAAGGTCGCATTGAAAATAGGTTCTTCCCCATCTCTTTGCTTAACTTTGATTTTTGACCGTGCACTACTTCTTTTTAGTTCAGCAGGTAAAAGAATCAATGGTGCTTGATAGGTTCTATCGCTTTCAGGTGTCTCCTTCCACTTAAGCATACCAACGGCAAGAAAAAGTGTATTAGAACCACCTTCTTCAATGTCTGTTTTTGATTTTCGATATAAAGAAAGTAAGTTTTTTTCTAATTTTTTAGATGGATCATTCGCGATTAACGTATTGCTCTTTAATTGTTCTCTGGCAAACTCTGTTTGTAAATCATTACCCACTTTAAATTTAAAAAGCTCTTTATCTCGTGCTTCATTGGCATAAGGAGTATCACCAGCGGTAATAAAATTAAAACTTTGATTTGAGGCTAATTCATCTTCTAATAATGCTATGTCAGGACAAAACAATTTGATAGCAACTGCGGTTTTAGATAAATTTAAAAGTCTATTTCTTTTTGTAAGATCAAGTAGTTTCCTTTGCCATTGTTCAACGCGTCCATCCGGTGTATCCGTAACAGGAAGCTCTTCTTTTCTAACAGGAGGTAATGGTGGCGCAATGGGCAAAATTTGAATGGCAGTAGCGGGGTCATTAATATCTACAGCTAGAGTTTGTTCTCCAATTGTAGGGATAGGCTTAATTTGCCTTTTTCTTGCTTGAGTTAAATCTATTGCATAAACAAATGTATCTTCTGAGTCTTCAGAGATAATTTGATCTGCATACTCAATAGCTTGTCCAAAAGTAATGGGTGAATCAGAAGTTGCCAATGTTGTTTCAAATAGTATTAAGTCTTTTGAAGCAACACGTTTTCTAATATCCATCGAGTCATCGTTGGTCAATAAAGGAAAACATTCATTAATTAGCCAAAGACCACAACATGCATGTGAATCAGTTATAGCTACAATTGAATTAAGGCCAATATGCTCTAAACAAGCTGAGAACAATAAAGATAAATCTAAGCATGCACCTATTTTATGATTTTTTATATCATTAGGTAATCGAATTCGTTGTCCAGAATAAGCAAAGCTAGTAGGTGGATTCACATAAGCTATTGATTCATTAGAAACCACATTCCACAATGCAGCAGCCATTAAATAAGGTCTTTCACGAGTTTCTGATTGATATCCATCCAACTTTGACGCATGCCCAGCAGCTTTCATTACATTGGATGTCTTTTTTACTAATTCCGATATGTAATTTGCGTTAGGAGTAGAAAAAGCTGCAAGCAATTCAGCCATTCGTCCTTCACCACCCCAGAAATTTTTTGGTAGTAAATTAGTTTGGTATGACTGTGTTGCCAATATTTCACTAGCATCATATAAAGTGAAGTTTAAATTGATTTCAATTTGTTCTGTTAATGCGTCTAAATATTCATTTGATATTTTAAGGAGTCTCTTTTGTAATAAAAGTGTATGGCCTGCTTCAAGTGAGTCTACATGCCATTCTTCAGGAGAAAACACTTCTGGATCTGAAATTAAAACAAGCTTTAAATCTGAATTGTTTTTGTGTAAACCTTTTGGAATAGTAGTTGTTGATGAATTCAACTCAAGGGAAGTGATCAGTGGGTATTGGTTTTGTTGAAATGCAAAAGAATACACTTTAGCTATCTCTGCATTAATACTTAAATTTTCCATTAAATCTTCCATTAAATCTCCTACTTTCTACAAAGCTAACACTATGTGGTTAAATTATAATAAAACTTGTGCTTTCAGAATGTTAATGTTTGTACTAGTGGTAAATTGTTGTTTTGAACTTTATACTTACGTATGTTTTTCACCCAAGTAATAGAACTATGAGTTCTTTTTACTTCAAATAAATCAATTGCCGCGAATAAGTCACTTAAATTTTCACTTTCACCTGTTAACTATCGATATCATATTGGCGGAAACGGTCAAAGAACAAGGATGTCACCACTGTAACGGACAATTACATTAAGCCCATTATCGAAGAGTTGCTTTTAACATCACCACTACCGGTTCGCTTTTTTGGTTGACGGCGTTGCAAAGCTATTCCGGCATTGTTGAGTGAGAACGCTGCGTTCTACAATAGTACCATTAATAAATATCTTGTTTTTCAATAGCAATAACTCGGTTCCGTCCGGTATTTTTTGCTTTGTAAAGTGCTTTATCGGCATGTTCAATCATAGCATCAATACTATTTATAGCCTTGCTCCATGTCGAAACACCGATACTAACAGTGAGCTTAATTATTGCATCATCTGTCCTTACATTAAGATTTTCTACCGCAATACAGATACGTTCAGCTAGATCAATGGTTTGCTGTAATTTTGTTTCTGGTAAAAGAATAACAAATTCTTCACCCCCGATACGTGCAACAATATCGGTTTCTCGAACACTGTTAGCGCAACACTGATAAAATGCTTTTAATACAGAATCACCCCTTGCGTGTCCATAACTATCATTGATATTTTTAAAATGATCAATATCAAGCATCATTACCGAAAGCCCTCGTTGGTAACGTTTAACTCGTATAAATTCCAGCCCAGCTAGTTCATTGAATTTACGTCGATTGATCGCCCCTGTTAAAACATCAATTGAAGCAAGTTGCAAATATTTTTCTTTCTCACGTTCTTTTTGTTCCATGTTGCTAGCCTGCCTTTGGAACCTGAGTGTGGAGAAAATGTCTGCTTGTAATAACTTACAGCGACTTTTTTCATAAGCTTCAAACATTTTACGAAAATCATCATAGGCAAAATCATCGGTAAAGCGCACATCCCTATACCCTTTAGAAAGCCTAGTCATCGCCTTGGTGAAGCGGCGAATGGGGTAAAGAATGCTTTGATTTAATAGCCAAGATACCGAAAAGGCGATAAGTAAGATGAAAAATATGACGGTGGCAAGGGTCAAAAAGGTATTCTTATAATATTCTACTTTCTGCTTAGCGGTAACATCAACATCTATTAACAATTGATCAATCAACAGCTTAATTTGGTTTATATTGTTAGACATTATTTTGAACCAATATTTACTGTCTATACTTGGCAGATTTCCGCTGACAATCGCTTCGTAAAAAGACAATTCAAGTTGTTGTTTATTTATAAAAACATCACTACCAACAAGTAGTTTCCATCTGTTTTTTTGCAGATTGCTAGCAGCTTGTTTGAAAACTTTTAAAAGCCCTTCCTGTTTACCAATTAACTTAACGAATTTCTGATGTTCTTCTGCTGTTAATTTACCCTTTGCTAACATCTGCATACCAATAGCGCGCTCTAATCCAGCGGCTTCTTTTAAATTTATCATGGCAGATATTGCAGATATATTGTGTGTCAGCTCAGCTCCTATATTTAATTGAACCGTGGTATCAAATATAGACATTAAACTCATAATAAATTCAGTATAATAGTGTTGTATATCAACAAGTTTACTACGCTGGTGATCAATGGTGTTACGCTGCACACTCAGTCGCACCAGCCATTGGTTATTAAGCGAAAATTGAGACAATATTGCTTTATATATTAAGTCTGACATTAATTTTTTTACGGTTTTCTGATAGCTCTTTACGGCGATATCTGTAGTATTTCGGCTATTTTTGAGTGCAGAAGAAAATTGCTGGTAATTTGAACTAATGTAACCCGTAGATAAACCTCGTTCAGTCTGCAAGCTATGAGTGAGGGTATTGATGTTGCGAATAAGATCAGTGAGTCCTTGTAATTGTTGCATTTTGTTATATTGTACAAAGCTATACCAAAGAATAACAACACTGAGCATTATCAATGCAATGATCGGCACCAAGGTACTAAGAAAGACACGTTTGTCTAAAATAATTATTTTACCAATCCAGCGATATATGCGTTTTAGGTAGGAGTGATACTGATGTGATGTGGTTGCCAAGCCATGATCATGTACCGTTTTGGCATAAGATAAATCAGCAATTATATGCTTCATTAACCAATCGGTCAGAGTCAGGTTGATCTCTTGAGCAACACCAATATTTTCGGCACTTAACAAGTGTTTTTTTAATTCATATATTTTACTAATAAATTTCTCATGTCCTATTTTGTGATCGTTTAGTTCACTATAGTTACATTGCTCTAGTAGTAACTCTTCTCGATAAAAATGCTGTTTTATCTGTTCTTCTAGCTTTTCGAATATACTTTTTATAACTGTACTGGTGTAGCAATGGTTAATGGCCTCACTTATTTCATTCATAAGTAAGAGAATGGTTTTATGATCATTGTCGATTGATTCAACACCGACACTCATGGCTTTAGTCCACTCAAAAATCTTCATAGCGTCCTGATAAATATATGCACTATACCACTAAGCAGAAAAAAATTTAGAGTAAGTGCTTTACTTTTATAGAGTTGATACTCTATAATGCCGTTGTTCCTTAAAGAACGCCTGTTGTAATAGTTTGTATTTCTAGCTTTTCCCATAGCTAATCAGCCGATGATCTAATCATCGGCATTTTTTTGTTTAAAAAACATTCTTAACTTGTTTTGCCGTTAGTGATTGCTTTAAGATGAATATTCACCAAGTTTTGTTCCTCATGGTTAAAAGAGTCTGTAAATGATGTTAGCGCATGGAATTTTTAGAATCGAAGTCATTAATAATATTATTTATGTGCAATTAGAAGGCGCTTTTAATGAGTCTGGCGTGTTGGATTGGACAACAGCGACTAAAAAAATAATCACTGATTTTAAAGGGGAAAAATTTTGTATCTTAATGGACCTTAGTAAAGCATTAGGATCTACGCCAGATGGTTTTAAACAAGCCGATCAATACAATAGTTGGTTAAACGATCAAAATTTAGTCGCAAAGGCTTTGATCTTTCCTTCCTTAGCAACAGAATATATTGAACAAACTATGGTGAAATCTAAACGCAAACAAAATATTAAAAGCTTTGACAATGTCGTTGATGCTGAAAATTGGTTAAAAACATTGTTGAAATAAATAAGGCAACGTTGTTCAAAATTGCATAATCAGTTGCTGAATCAATGCCAAGAACAAAAGATTTAAGCGTTATCCGTAAACCATTGACAAATAATCTGGTTCGCTTGCTCTACCCCTGTACGTTTCAGTGATGAAAACGCTTGAACAGTAATATCCGCATTAAGTTCTGCTAAAATTTTACTTACCTTTAATACTTCGGCACTGCGTTTGCCTTGCGATATTTTATCTGCTTTGGTTAGTAAAACTAAAATAGACAGTTTTGAATCAGCCGCCCAGTGAATGAGATCTGTGTCAAGATCTTTTAATGGATGCCTAATATCCATTAAAATAACTAAGCCTTTTAAACATTCGCGTTGTTGTAAATATTCACCCAGAGCTTTTTGCCATTTTTGCTTCATTGCTAGCGGTACTTTAGCAAAGCCATAGCCCGGTAAATCGACTAATCGTTTATCATCACCAATATCAAAAACATTAATTAACTGTGTTCGTCCGGGTGTTTTACTGGTGCGAGCTAAAGCTCTTTGATTAGTTAATGTATTTAAAGCACTCGATTTTCCTGCATTTGAACGACCAGCAAAGGCAACTTCTATACCCGTGTCGGCAGATAACTTAGTGATGTTTGGTGCGCTAATTGTAAAAGTAGCTTTGTTTAAGCTGATCGTTGTAGTAGGCAAATGATTTTCCAGTGCATTTTTAATTAATAATTGATTATAACTTTTTTAAATAAATTAGTGAATTGTAGTGTTCATTCTTACTTTTTTCTGGCGAAATGAGACTCTTTATCATCTAAAATTTAGAATAGTCGTGGTTTGGTGATTTTGGTAAAAATAACGGCAATATTTACCGATTTTATTACATAGAAAGATATTTTCTGTTAAGTGGATCGTGTAATATGCATGCAAGCAATTTGAATATTCCCACTGAAAACCTGCAGTTCCAAATTGCTTGAGTATATAGATACTTTTCCATAACTAGTAATGAGATCAACAGGGATAAGATTTTGTTATCAACAAGCAGAGAAAACAAAATGAAAAAAATTATTTTATTGTTATCACTAACGTTAAGTATGTTTAATATTGCGATTGCGGCTGACGGTAATGCCGCCGCAGGCAAAGACAAATCAGCAATGTGTGCTGCATGTCATGGTGCTGATGGTAACAGTTTGGTACCTATGTATCCTAAATTAGCAAGTCTGAATGCTAATTATATCGCTAAACAGTTGGCCGACTTTAAAGCCGCTGCCACATCAGGTGGTAAAACTGGCCGAAATGATCCTATTATGGGTGGTATGGTCATGACACTTTCTGAGCAAGATATGGCCGATTTAGGTGCTTTTTTTGCTTCACAAAAGCGCTCTGATGGTGCGGGTACTGCCGATGCAGCGGGTCAAAAATTATTTTTTGGTGGTAAATTAGACCGAAATGTTACTGCTTGCGCTGCTTGTCATGCTCAAAATGGTCATGGTATGCCAGCCGCTGGTTTCCCATCACTTGCGTCACAAAATGCAGAGTATATTAAAATACAGTTAGAAAAATTCCGTTCTGCAAGCCGATCAAATGATAGAAATGCGATAATGCGTAAAGTTGCGGCAGGTTTAAGCGACAGTGATATTGCCGCCGTATCCCAATATATTGCATCAATAAAATAATTTATAGATTATTAGTGCAAGTATTAACAAAAAATTGACACCCTTTTTAAGTTTTTTATTTAAAAAGGGTGTTTTTTTTAGTGGTGCTTTTTCATAACACTTTGTTATTGATTGTAATTGTTTTTAATATTTAACTTCTTTATATTTATATCAAAAAACAGTTGCTTTTTGCGTTGCATAAAAATTAACTTTGCTGATAAAATAGCCCTTAAGCTCAAGCCAGCTCAGGTTTTGAGTAAAAATAATAACAAGAACCAAATTAACTGAGGTTAGCATTTTCGACTAGCGCTTCAAGTTAACTGTTGGAGATATGGGTATGCTTAGCCAAGATGATTTTTCGTTAGCTGAAAAACAGAGTAAACAAGCA
The DNA here is from genome assembly GCA_964629005.1 of uncultured Pseudoalteromonadaceae bacterium. Lineage (GTDB taxonomy): Bacteria > Pseudomonadota > Gammaproteobacteria > Enterobacterales > Alteromonadaceae. Next base: position 23,150 of record CAZVPC010000002.1, read on the forward strand.
CATCTATTTTTGTCTAAACATAACCTTGCGCCCAACCCTATTAATTATTCAGTATGCTATCTTTTTGTGAGTAAAAAAGAAAAGCAGCTTAATCTTGAATTAAATAAACAACTAAATTCTCATAAAACAGTTGATTCAATTTTTATAGAAGGGTTGTTTGAGAAATATTTATCCAATTCTCAAAACCTAGAGAATAACTTTCTGGAACCTTTTTTAAGTTCATTATCAGAAACCGTTGATAAACTTAATCATCAAGTTATTAGTGGTCGAAAAATGTCCTCAAGCTTAGAGAAGGTCGATTTAGCCTTAGCCTCATCAGATCACCATCAATCACTACGAGAAGTAGTTAGTTACTTGATTGGCACGATAAAAAATTCTCGTATCCAACAAGAGTCGTTGTCGCAAGAGTTAGAAAAAACAGGAGAAGAAGTTCACCAGTTAAAATCTAAGCTAGAAGAATCACATCAAGAAGCAATACTCGATGTATTAACGGGACTATTGAATCGTCGTGGCTGTGAGGAAGAATTAAAAAAATTAGAGCTTGAAGATACCCACTCATCCTTATTGATTGATATTGATCATTTCAAAAAATTCAATGATCAATTTGGTCATTTTATTGGAGATAAGGTTTTGATCAAAGTAGCTAATGTTATCAAAAAAAGCGTTAACAAAGAAGATTTAACGATACGTTTTGGTGGCGAAGAATTCTTGGTTATTCTAGTAAATAAGGCAATCAGCGAAGCCAGTTTAATTGCTGAAAAAATAAGGCAAGCCATTAATAATTTAAAGCTTGTGCAACGACAAATGAGCATAACCTTACCAACCATTTCAGTTTCTATTGGTATTGCCCAAGTTGAAGATGATCCGAGCTGGGATGAATTATTTAAACGTGCTGATGAAGCATTATATCAGGCAAAGCACACGGGTAGAAACCGCTGTGTTGTTGGTTAGTTGTAGGCAAATAAAAAGGCAGCAATGCTGCTACCTTATAAAAAATATAATCTAAAAGTTTATGACTCTTCAGACTTTTGCTCTGCTGATTTTTGTTCTTGCTCTTTCTTTGGCTTTTCGCCACCGCAGCCGCCACAACAACTCATAATTTTTCCTCAAAGGTAATAATTTCAGAATGGATAGACAGTATACCTGAGTAATTAACTCAAGTACTTGATACAGATCATTAATCGTTAAACCTAGATTGCTCTCGAAAACCAAGCTTCAAATAATGACCACGCGATTAACCACATAATAATAGCAATAGCAAAATCGATAGTTCGTTTGATCTTCGTTTTACTCAATTGTGTTGATAATTTAGCAGCAGCCAAGGCCAAGAATAAAAACCAAACAACAGAAGCTAACATAGTCCCTAACATAAAATAGAGTTTATTATTGCCTTGGTATTGACCACCAACGCTACCGATCAGTATCACGGTGTCAATATAAACATGAGGGTTTAAAAAAGTTACCATCAAGCTCGCAATGAAAATATATTTAAGTGATTTTTGTTGCTTAACCTGTGTATCAAGTTGGTGAGAACTAAACAGGGCAGCCTTAGCAGATAAAAACCCATAACTCACTAAAAATAATATGCCACCCCAACTTAATAAATTAAAAAGCAAACTGCTGCTCGTCATTATTATGCTGCCTCCTAAAAGGCCAAGGGCGATCAAAAAAACATCATAAAGAATAAAAAGAGTAGCGGTGGTTAGATGATGGTTACGATTAATGCCTTGAGTTAGCAACATTGAATTTTGACCGCCAATCGGCATGATTATCGCTAACCCTAGAGAAAAACCTTTTGCTAAAATAAAAATACCCATTGATATCACCTGCGATTAAAAATAACAATTGAGCGAAGTTTGCACTTCTTTTAAAATTAAATATAATTAATAAATATTAACAATCATTAGAAAATTTAATAATGAAACTCGATTACAAATTACTTGAGGCGCTAGCTAAAGTGGCGGAATTACAAAGTTTTGATTTGGCGGCTAAGCAGCTTTATATAACCCAATCAGCCATTTCACAGCGGATCAAAAATTTAGAAGAAAACCTAGGTCAGCCTGTTTTGGTTAGAGTTCAGCCATTAAAAGTAACGGCGATAGGTGAAAAATTACTGCGTCATCATAAAATGGTACAACAGCTAGAGAATAATTTACTGCCGAGTCTATTGCCTGACGAACCTAGCGAGCCATTAAAAGTATCGTTAGCCGTTAATGCCGATAGCCTTGCTACTTGGTTTTTGCGTGCGTTAACACCAATACTGGCGAAGTATTTGGTTGAGCTTGATTTAATTATTGAACGAGAAAGCTTAACCATTGAAAAACTAAGAAGCGGTGCTGCCATTGGTGCTGTTACAACAGTAGCAAAACCTTTGTCCGGCTATCGTGCTTTTAAACTAGGACAAATAAAATATATTTTAGTGGCGTCAAAAAGTTTTCAAGCACGTTATTTTGCTAACGGTATCACCAGAAACACCCTAAAAATGGCTCCGGGTATTAGTTATGATCACAAAGATGATATGCATGTAAAGTTTATTGCCCAGCATTTTAATTTAGCAGCCAGTGAGTATTATTGTCATTCTGTGCGTTCATCAGAAGCGTTTGTGGCCTTAGCCAAACAAGGCGTTGCTTACTGTTTAGCTCCAGAATTACAAATAAAAGCTGAGCTATTAAAGGGTGAATTAGTAAATATTTGTCCTGAAAAACAATTAATAGAAACGCTTTATTGGCATTCTTGGGTATTGGTTAAGGGCATCAACAAAAAAATATCTGCGGAAATAATTCGTTATGGTCAAGAAATTTTAGCAAGTAATTGGTAAAAATGTGTTGTAGAATTTCACACAGGAAAGATTGCTTTTAAGCTCAACTATTTAGGATGATTTTGTGAAAATTTATTATATTTTTTTCTTATTGTTATTAGGTGGCTGCAAACAAAGCCAGCCTAACCTCGCCTTAGGAACATTAGAGCGTGATCGTATTGCGCATACGGCCACGGTTAACGAGGTCGTGGTCAGTTTACCCGTAAAACCTGGGAGCTTAGTAAAAAAAGGGACGATTTTAGTGGTGTTAGATCGAACCCAACAACAAGCTCAAGTAGCAAAAGCACAAGCTGAAGTGGTAAAAGCACAAGCCAACCTAGAGAAACTCAGAAATGGTGCACGTGAAGAAGAAGTTGCTGTGGCAAGTGCCAAAGTCACGGGCGCCAAAGCCGCGTTATTTGAAAGTGAAATAAATTATAAGCGGACGAAAAACTTAGCAAAAAACAATTTAACCAGTCAAGCAAATTTGAACCGAGCAGTGGCGAAAAGAGATGAAAATCTTGCTAATTTACAATCGACAGAAGAAGCGCTAAAACAGTTAACCAACGGCACTCGAGCTGAAGACTTAACCATGGCTGAAGCCGTGTTGGCTGCCGCAGATGCCGTACTTGCCAGCGAAAATAAAAAACTTAAAGATCTAACGATCACCGCGACTCGTGATGGTATTTTAGATGATTTACCATGGAATTTAGGTGAGCGGGTAACCACGGGTAGCCCCTTGGCCATTGTGTTGGCAGGAAAAGCGCCATTCGCTCGGATTTATGTACCTGAACCCTATCGCGTAAAAATTAAAGTAGGTAGCGAATTATTAGTCCATGTTGATGGTTTAAGTACGGTAATTAAGGGCAAAGTTCGTTGGATTGCCAATGAACCAGCGTTTTCTCCTTATTATGCGTTAAATCAAAAAGATCGCGCTCGTTTAATGTATTTAGCAGAAGTGCAATTGCCTGACGATCAAGCAAAATTGCCCAATGGCTTGCCTGCTCAAGTTGAATTACCATGACCGAGCTTGTAGGTAACGATTTGGCAATTGAAGCATGCCAATTAGCACGACATTTTGGTTCCCTAAAGGCAATTCAAGCACTCGATTTACAAGTAGAAAAACAGCAGATTTATGGTTTTTTAGGTCCTAATGGTAGTGGTAAAACTACGGCAATACGAATGTTAACTGGGCTGTTAAAACCAACCATGGGCACCATTAAGGTACTTGGTTATCAACTGCCCAGAGATGCCGAAAAATTACGTTTGAAAATTGGTTATATGACGCAAAAATTTTCACTTTATGATGATTTAACGGTAAAAGAAAATCTACAATTTTTAGCAAAAATATATGGACTTTCTCGACATAAACAACGACAACGGATCAGTGAATTATTAAGCATTTACGGTTTAGATCAAAAAGCAGAGCAACTGGCTGGTAGCATGAGTGGCGGCCAACGACAGCGTTTGGCTTTAGCGGGTGCCGTTTTGCATAAACCAGAACTCTTGTTTTTAGATGAGCCTACCTCAGCAGTGGATCCGGAAAATCGTCGTGAATTTTGGGAGCAATTATTTGATTTATGCGATCAAGGCACCACCATATTAGTTTCAACGCATTATATGGACGAAGCTGAGCGCTGTCATAAGCTAGCAATTTTAGAAGCAGGAATAAAACGTGCCGATGGCTCTCCTGATCAATTAATGAGCCAAATGAATGCCCATGTAGTGGAAGTTGTTTCGCCAGATTTAAGAGGGTTAAAACAAAGATTACTGGCAATACCAGAGATAATTTCTGCGGCTCAATTAGGTGCACGCTTACGGGTATTAGTTAATAAAAGTGTTACTCAGCCAAGTGAATTTTTATCACAATTGCCTTTTAGTGAAAATTTTACCGACCTAACCATGGTACGACCAAGTCTAGAAGATGTTTTTGTTACCTGTACGGGTGAGGGGCGACAATGACTTCATTTTTACGAATTCAAGCGGTTTTTATTAAAGAATTAATGCAATTAAAACGTGACCGGATGACCTTTGGCATGGTCATTATGATCCCACTCATTCAATTAATGCTGTTTGGTTTTGCGATTAATACTAATATTCGCCATATTCC
>CAZVPC010000002.1:28156-49277 GCA_964629005.1 uncultured Pseudoalteromonadaceae bacterium
GTGGCAGTGATCTTAACGATGACCATGATCATGTTTACTTCTGCCGCCATTGTGCGCGAACGCGAGCGGGGTAATTTGGAAATGTTGATCACCACCCCAGTGCGTTCTTATGAATTAATGTTAGGAAAAATTATCCCTTATGTGTTTATTGGTTTTGTGCAAACCGCTATTATTTTAGGGCTTGGATATAGTATTTTTTCAGTACCCATTAATGGCAGTTTATTACATCTAGCCGGTGCAACCTTGCTCTTTATTGCCGCGAGTTTGGTGTTAGGCTTGGTGATTTCAACGATTGCTAAAAACCAACTACAATCGATGCAAATGACTGTTTTTGTACTACTGCCCTCAATATTATTATCTGGTTTTATGTTTCCTTACGAAGGTATGCCACTTGCGGCGCAATACATCGCCGAGGCATTACCAGCCACGCATTTTATGCGTTTGATCCGTGGTATAGTGTTGCGTGATGTTGAAGTCTTTAACATGAGTTTCGATCTCTATTGGCTGTTAACTTTTACGGTGGTTGGTTTAGTAATTTCATCGCTTAGATTTAAGAAAAATCTTGATTAAGGCCTCTGTTGAGCATTCGATCAAGCCCATTGATCACATTTGTTGCTATCCTTATTAACGAGGATATTTTTTAAGGTTAAACGATGTCGTTAGAGCATATTTCCACCCAGCTTAGTGGTTCGAAAAAAAAATTACCCCCCGTGGAAGAGTGGAACCCGCCTTTTTGTGGGGCAATCGATTTACAAATAAAAACCGATGGACGTTGGTTTTATCATGGCTCTGTTTTTAAACGGTTATCTTTGGTTAAGTTATTTGCTGCGGTTTTAGTGAGGGAAGAAAACGAGTCCAGCGATAATTATTTTTTAGTGACCCCCGTTGAAAAAGTACAAATTCAAGTGGCAGACGCACCGTTTGTACTAACGAGTTGGCATTGGCTGAATGACGACGAAACCGAGATGATGGTGAAAACGAATGTGGATGATGAATTCATTTTAGCCAAAAATCACCCGTTAATTATTTCTCCAGAAGGTGTTATGTACGTGACCGTGCGTCGTAATTTACTGGCGAAAGTGCATCGCAACATTTATTATCAATGGGTTGAGCTAGCGAAAGAAATGCACACCAAAAACGGCACTGAATTGGTATTTTTCAGTGCCGGTGAGCGGTTTAGTTTAGGTGTTATTGAGCGCGACTAATGCCCTATTTACAAGGTGAAAACTTGCGGGTGATTAAATAACCCGAGAAAAACGTTGTTGATTTACTTTCTTTTTCATGTAGGCGTCAAACGACATGCAAATATTACGAATTAACAATCGAGCTTTTTGTTTTACGTTGATCGCTTCGTCAGTATTGGTTAACAAACCATCGTCTTGAAATATTTTTAATAAGGGTAGATCATTAGCAAAGTATTGGTCAAAATCAAAATTTTTAAGGTGACTAAATTTAGCATTTATTGCGGATTTACTGACCTTTAAATTACACATTAGTTCACGAATTACTTCACCACGGATCACGTCATCTTGGTTTAATGTTAACCCTTTTTCAACCGCATGCTGCTGTTTATCAATAGCTTTATAATAGCTTTGTAAATCTTTTATATTTTGGCTATAGCTATCGCCAATAGCGCTTATTGCCGAAACGCCCAAGCCCAATAAATCACAGTCGCCTTTCGTGGTATAGCCTTGAAAATTACGATGTAAAACCCCACTACGTTGCGCAATGGCTAATTCATCGTCAGGTTTAGCGAAATGATCCATACCGATAAATTCGTAGCCAAATTGGCATAAAGTTTCAATAGCGAGCTTCATTAATGCAAATTTTTCATCAACATTGGGCAACCATTCATCGCGTAATTTTCGCTGTGCTGCAAAACGACTGGGTAAATGAGCATAGCTAAACAAGGAAATGCGATCAGGGTTAATTTCTTGCATTTTTGCTAATGTTTTACTAAAAGTCTCTGGTGTTTGATGAGGTAAACCATAGATCAAGTCAACATTGACCGATTTAAAGCCAACGGATTTTGCACGTTGAATAAATTGCTCTATAAACTCGGTTGATTGCACGCGGTTGATGGTTTGCTGAACCTTGTGATCAAAATCTTGTATACCAATACTGATGCGATTAAATCCTAGCGAGTATAAATGATCGGCTAAATCAAGCTCTATTTCTCGGGGATCAACTTCAATGCTCATTTCAAGTTGTTCAGCAAGGTTAAATTTTTCTTTAAGCAAACCGACTAATTTGGTGATTTGAGCTTTAGTTAAAAATGTTGGTGTGCCGCCACCCCAGTGTAATTGTTTTACCGTGTAGTTAGAAAATAGAGGGGCGCGCGAGGCGATCTCTGCGGCTAGAAAGGTTAAATAAATATCGGCTTTGTCACGATGGCGAGTGATCACTTTATTACAACCACAGTAGTAACAAAGGCTATGGCAAAAAGGAATGTGCACATATAAAGACAACTCGCGATTAGGGGAAACTTCGATCGCAGTGACTAAATCGGTGTCTGTAAAGTTGTCATGAAATTCTAACGCCGTTGGATACGACGTATATCTCGGCCCACTGGTATTGTATTTACTGAGTAGCTTGTTATCAAAAAATTCGGTTGTTTGCATCTTTTTTTACCAGTTAATGATTAGGATTAAATTATATCAAAAGATCGGTGTTAAGTTTTGATCGAACGCAAGGCTAATGCACTTTCTCTTTAGTTTGAGCTAGTTGATTATCAGCAAATTTTGCCAACAACGCTAAATCTCGCATGACCGCATCTTGATATTCAGCTTCATAACGAATGCGCTCATAGTCTTCTTTCATCCGTTGTTTCTTTTCAAGTTTCTTTCGATTATCAAGGATCGCCATGTGTTTAATTTTGTTATAAAAACCATAAATTGCACTAAATTGATGCTCAAAGCCAGCCACAGTTTTTAGCGAATCTAATAAAACACTTAATCGCCAACAGCCCTCAGATAACCCACATTGCTGTTGTTGCATCGCTTTCACAATCATGGTTACACTGGTTAATAATTTAGCATCATGTGCTTGTAGTGCTGTTTGCTGCTCTTTTTGACTTTGTGTTTGGGCTGACGATTGAGCTTTTAATTGCATAAAAAGCATTGTGCTATAGATGATCAAACCCGCAATTATAACCAGTGCGATAATAATAATACTTAGTGGCATCAATAAAATCTCATTAAATAAGGTGATTAAAATTTAAATAAATCATTGTTATCAAGTTTATCCCATAGATCATCTTCAGAAAGTTGTGAGCTAGTATTCTTACTATCTTGTTCTTCTTCATTATCGTCCCAACCCAATGCCGTATAAATTTCTTGATGGCGTTGCATTTTTTCGTTGAAATAATCAATTTCTGCGGAAGATAATTCTGCCTCTTGTTCCTGCTTTAACAAAATTTTCTGTAGCGTTAGATCTTGCTCTAAGGCCTCTAGTTCAACTGTTAACGCGAGATGATCTACTGATAATTGTTGTTCAGCTGTCGTATCAATAGTTTGTACCGTAGCGATTGGCGTTGGTTTGATCTTATTTGGCTTAACAAGGTTTTGGGGAGGATTTTCTTTGCCTAGTACAATCAATTTTTTACTGCCAATTCTAGGATCTTTTTTTGGCAGTGTCATTGCTTGAGTGGCTTTTGGTTTTGCTTCTTGTTGGCGGTTGCCCGCTTTTTTTCCGGTACTCTTTTTGATCCTTTTTTCCACTTGCTCAAGCTCTTTTTTACTTAATTTAGGCTTGGCTGTAGGTGCTGAGCCGGGTTTTCTGGATTTTTTACTGCGTGACATGAAAGGCTGCTTAATTAACTTAAAAAATATTAACAGTATTTTACGATATTTTTAAAAATATTTCTTGGGGGAAAAGAAAAAAGCGATAGCTTTAGCTATCGCTTTCGGAGAAATTTGTGACCAAGTCAGCAAACCCATAATTCCAATTCTTGCTTGGCATCCTAACCAGTTTGTACAGTCCCTGTTTACAGTGACATATCCTACTTGTTATTAGCGTTTCCGTACTTTATTTATTGTTCTCGGTCTTCCTGACACCTTATTGGCTTTCCCTATTGCCCTCTGGACTATAAAAAGGACTATAAAAATTTATAAAATCTTCCTGATATCTAATAAACCATCCTTGTTTAAATAATGTACATTCTACTTTTGAATGTTAAGCCTTCCGTAGTTGAAAATATCCTTTTTATTATTAATTGCTGCTGTTTTTATTCTTAGTAACTGAGCAGCTGGTCAATACTTTACCTATCTTTTTAAAATGAGCAAGCATAAATTTGCCTTTTTTTTAAATAAAATAGCGCTTACCAGCTTAAGTTATTGTTATATATGAAAAACAAAAAGTTACAAAAAGAAACAAAAATGTACGAAAACAATAAAATGGTCAATGTCTTACAAAAAAAATGGTGATATTCGCACGTCAACTTGGCTGCTTTTTATACGAAACTCTTCGTTATCACGGTTGTTTTTAACACTTAGCCGAGTGATTTTTAAGAAAAAGTTAAGATTGTATACAAAATAGTCACTAATTAAATAGCTGTTTACCAGTTTGCGAATACATGAGTATACATTAAATTAAAATCACCTTGGCACAGCATGAGGTTATGGTTCTCATTCTTGCTCGTGTAACCATGCAGCATGACGAGGTGCGCGTTTGGTTTCTGCCCATTCTTCAACCATTGCTGAGCCAACTTCGTTTAGTTGCTGGTATTGTTTTGGTGTGCCAGTGTTAGCAGCTAACTCTAAACGATGTCCATTAGGATCGAAAAAATAAATAGATTTAAATACACCGTGATTAACGGGTCCCAATACGTCAATATTTTTGCTTTCTAGATCTTTTTTTGCAGCGATTAATGCCTCGACACTGGCGACTCTAAGCGCTAAATGTTGTACCCAAGCTGGAGTGTTTTCATCTCGTCCCATATCAGGTGAATTGGGGATTTCAAAAAAAGCTAAAATATTTTCATTGCCCGCATCTAAAAAAATATGCATATAAGGATCAGGCGCTTTGGTTGACGGTACTTCATTTTCGGCAATAGCGAGCACTAAATTCATATTAAGCTTATCTTTGTACCATTCGGTTGTTTCTTTGGCATCTTTGCAGCGGTAGGCAACATGGTGAATTTTTTCAATGGTGATCATAAAATAGACTCTTGTTTAAAAATAAAAGGCAATTTTTATCATAAAGTATGATCACACCCTAATTTTTCAGCAAAATTTATGGATGTAATCTTCGTCAGTTATGTCATACAACTGTAAACTAAACTTTGCAACATCTAAGATTGTTAAGATAAATCTCCTCCTACAAAATGCATATAGCTGATAGGAATGGTTTCAACTGTGTGCTTTTCGGAGATAAAAATTAATTTATGATCGTTGTCCATGCACTGTTTAAATTATTATCTGCTACGGATAAAGCGATTGCAGAGGTTGGTGAATCAATAAAGATGAGTTGCGTACTTAAAAATTGATCATCGCGAAAATAATGGCAGCTTACGGAACTCTGTTCGGGCAAATGATCGGCGAGGTTTTGCAATGATTTGCCGGTAGCTTTGATGTTGTTAATGGCAATAAGCACATCATTTACAGCTATTGCTGCTTTAGCCGTTGGTGAATTTTCCATAACTTGTGTTATTTTCAAGCCTATGGGGAGTTCTTTATACATAACCCCCAAATAAGGAGTATAACTGTCGGCGGGATAACTTTCTAAACTATTTAATTGTTTGAATTTATAACGATTAAACGCGACCCCCACGGCAGTAAGTAAAGAGGCTAAGTCAACACGGCAAGGAGTATGCAGTAACGCTAAAAATGGGTTTGAAATGTCTTCACCACATAATGTATTGGCAATATTGAGATAATCTTGTTCTTGAGTTCCTTTGTTAGTGCGACCAAAATTATGCCATAGCTCTCGCATTAAGTCGTCTAAACTGTATTTACCTTGAGATTTAGCTCTAATGGTTAAGTCTAACCATAGGGCGATTAATGATCCTTTGGTGTAGTAACTAACAATATTATTTACCGCGTCAGCACCTTGTTGATAAAATTTTGTCCAAGTGTAAAAGCTGGAATCAGTGACCGATTGTTTTAATTCTCCAGCACCACGATATACCCGAGTCATTGTTTTACTTAATAGTTTTAGATAATCATCAAAATTGATAATGCCAGAGCGAAACAAAGAAAAGTCGTCATAATAAGAGGTGATCCCTTCGTAAGCCCATAACTGCGTGGTGTAAACTTCTTGCTGTAAGTCATGGGGGATGAATTCTTTTGGTTTGATCCGACAAACGTTCCAAGCATGAAAATACTCATGTGAGCACAAGCTTAAAAAAGTTTTATAGTTATCACTTAATTTTTTGGGTCGATTTGGGTTGGCTAAGTCAAAACGACTGGCTTGTAAGATAGTTGAATTTTTATGCTCTAGACCACCAAAGCCATCACTCACTAAATTGGTAATAAACCAATATTCGTCAAAAGGAATTTCAGTAAATAAATTAATGTGATGTTGGCATAGTTTTTTGACATCCGTTGCAACCCGTGCCAAATCGCCAAAATGCGGGCCAGCGAAAACTAAGTGATGGGCGATATTATCAACCGTAAATTCGATAGTATCAAAGTTACCTATTTCAACAGGACAATCAATTAAATGCTGATAATCGTTAGCCCTGTATTCACCAAAAGCATATTTTTTTGTCGCTTTAGCACGAGTTAATCCGGTGGCTACGCGCCAAGTCGTCGGCTGTTTTGGCGGGTGAATGGTAAGTAAGCATGACTGATTTTTTAATTCTTCTATCGCCAAAAAAGTTGAACTACCATTAAAAAAACCACGTAAACCATCGAGATAAGCAGTACGCACCGATAAATCAAACGCATAAACTTGATAACAAATATTTATTTGCTGGTCGTTGGCTGTAATTTGCCAAGTTTGTTTATTTTGGTTACACAAGGTAAGTTCATCACCTTGACTGTTTTTTGCCGAAAGCTGTATGATATTTTTAGCAAAATCACGGATCATATAACTACCGGGCAGCCACGCAGGTAATGAAAGTTGATACTTTTTACCCGCCTCACTGCCAAAAGAAAGTATGATCTTAAATAAATGATTGCTAGTGTCGTCGGTAAATATTTGATAATGAATTTGAGACATAATAATGTGCTATAAAATAACCGTTTTATCGCCATTTAAACAAATACGTTGTTCGGCATGTAATTTTACCGCGTGACTTAACGCAATGGCTTCTAAGTCGTGACCTAAATGTACCATCTGTTCAATAGTAAAGGTGTGGTTAATGGGTTTGACTTCTTGGGCAATAATCGGCCCTTCGTCTAGATCGGGGGTAACATAATGAGCGCTAGCGCCAATTATTTTAACGCCGCGCGCGTGTGCTTGATGATAGGGCTTGGCACCTTTAAAACTGGGTAAAAATGAATGATGAATGTTAATAGCATAACCTTTTATGTTGCGACATAGATCATCAGACAATATTTGCATATAACGAGCAAGAACAAGGAGTTCACTAGCGCTGTTTGCCATAATAGCTAATATTTTAGCTTCTTGCTCGGCTCTATTTTCAGGCGAGATAGGCAGATGATAAAAGGGAACGTTATGCCACTGCGCCAGTTCTTGACAAGTTTGATGATTAGAAATAATCGCCGCAATATTTACTGGCAGTACCCCGGCTTTCCACTTGGTTAATAACGAAACCAAACAATGATCATCTTTTGATACGGCAATAACAATATTAGCAAAATCACTTTTATTGCGTAATTGATAATGCATATTTAAGGTATTACTTAAAGCCTCGAGTGCTAGCTTAAATGTTGCTATGGGTACGGTAAGATTACGATCATCAAAAGCAATACGTGAAAAAAATTGTTCACTATAAGGGTCGCTATATTGTGATGTTTCAGTAATAAAAGCGCCGTGCTCAAATAAGCATTGACTTACTTTTGCTAGAACACCGCAAGTATCAGGGCATTGCCACGTTAAAATGTAGTGATTAATTGCTTTCATAAAGATTCAGTTAGGTAATGATTAGGAGTAAGGTAACCAGACTGCAATAGTATACTCATTATTGCTAGAAAAATTACCAGTTTTTAGCTTTTAACTTGTCCGCTAAGGGGATGCCGCGCTTGTCATTCGATCACGCCAGTATTGATCAAGTCATTAATTTTTTTCGCACTATAATTAAGCGTATTGCTTAATATCGAAGTGCTGTGCTGTCCTAGATCGGGCGCCGCGCTGTTATATTGCAGAGGCGTTGCTGAAAACTTGATGGGTGAAGCTACCGTGTTAATTATCATACCGTTTTTATCAGTTACTTGTGTCACCATGTGTCGATGTTTAATTTGTGGATGATTAAATACTTGCGCTAAGGTGTTTACTGAACCACAAGGTATTGCGACTGGTTCAAGTCGCTCTAACCACCATTGAGTGCTGTGCTCAGCAAGCCGTTGGGCAATAATCGGCACAAGTTTGGCACGATTGAGTACTCGTTGTTCGTTACTACTATATTCAACATTTTGAGCCAGTGTTGTTAATGTTGCTTGTTGGCAAAATTTTAGCCATTGCTGGTCATTGCCAATGGCTAAAACCATATTACCATCTTGAGTAGCAAAACTTTGATAAGGAACAATATTGGGGTGAGCGTTACCGTGTCGAGACGGGTTGTCACCAGTACTTAAATAGTTCATCCCTTGGTTGGCTAAGGTCGCAACTTGTACATCGAGTAGGGCAATATCGATGTGCTGGCCTTTATTAATATGCCCTCGTGCTATTAGTGCCGCCAAAATGGCATTACAACTATAAAGTCCCGTCATTACATCGACAACAGCAACACCAACCTTCATCGGTGCACCCTTTTCCTCGCCAGTTAGGCTCATTAAACCCCCTTCAGCTTGGATCATCGCGTCGTAACCTGCTTTGTGTGCACAGGGTCCTGATTGACCAAAACCCGTAATAGAGCAATATATTAATTGTGGGTTTATTTTTTTTAATTGTTGATAACCAAGCCCATATTTGGATAGGCCACCCACTTTATAGTTTTCGATCAATACATCAGCTTGGACAATTAAATCTTTAACAACTTGTTGGCCTTTTACTGTGGAAATATCAATGGCAATTGATTGTTTATTACGATTGACACTATGAAAGTAAGCCGCTTGTGGCGGTTGCTTGCTTGTAGCCGCTTTTATAAATGGAGGCCCCCAGAAGCGTGTATCGTCACCTTGTTGGGGTTGCTCAATTTTGATCACTTCTGCGCCCATGTCAGCTAACATTTGCGAAGCCCAAGGTCCGGCTAAAATTCGACTTAAATCAATTACTTTAATATTTTTTAGGGCATGCACTGAAAAAACTCCATTTTAAATTATGAGGCTATGTTTAATGCTCAGAATCATATTAAATTAATTGATCTTATTGACCGTGGGCAATTTATGTTTGTTTTTAATGTATAGCTGTTCCACTTTTTCGCGCGCCCACGGGGTTTTGCGTAAAAAAGTCAGGCTAGATTTTATGCTTGGATCATCGCAAAAACATTTTATTTTAATTTGCTGGGCTAATTTTTCAAAGCCGAAATGCTCAACTAATTGAGTAACTAACGTTTTTAACGTAATGCCGTGTAATGGATTATAGGGTTGATTATCCATAAGTTGTTTCTAGTGATCCTACCGAATGAGCATCATAACAGAGAGTGCTAATTTAATGCGATTGGTTTTTTTAGCGTCTAAATGGTTATCAGTTTAGACGCTGATCGTAAGATTGTTTTACTGTTGGGTCTTTAATTCGCTAAGTAACTTGCTAATTGCTCACTGTTACCAATATGTGTGCCATTGATAAACACTTGTGGCACGGTAGTTTCACCCGTTACGGCTCGTAAACCTTTGAGTTTAATGTCGCTACCAACCGAAATTTCTTCAAAACTTAAACCTTTTTCTTTGAGTAAGTTTTTTGCCTGAGCACAAAATGAGCACCCTGGTTTTGTAAAGAGGGTAATATCGGCAGGTGCCAACGCATCTACGTTAATATAAGCAAGCATCGTGTCAGCATCTGATACTTCAAAGGGGTCGCCGGCTTTATTAGGTTCGATAAACATTTTTTCAATAACACCATTTTTTACCAGCATTGAATAACGCCAACTACGCTTGCCAAAACCTATTTCTTTTTTATCAACTAATAAGCCCATTGCTTCAGTAAAGTCACCATTACCATCGGGTATTAAGCTAATGTTATCTGCTTCTTGAGCGGCAGCCCAAGCATTCATAACAAAGGTATCGTTGACAGATAAGCACACAATTTCATCAACACCATTATCAGCAAATGTTTTTGCTAATTCATTGTATCGAGGTAAGTGGGTTGAAGAACAGGTTGGCGTAAATGCACCCGGTAAAGAAAAAACCACTACGGTTTTATTTAAAAAAATATCATCGCTACTGCGAGTGACCCAATCATCGTTTTTGCGCATAATAAAATTAACGCTAGGTACTTTTTGACCTTCTTTGTTAGTAAACATACTTATTTCCTTTGCTTTATTTTATGAATTAACTTGGTATTAAGTATGTATTAACCATCCATAAAAATAAAACGATTAAAATCTATTGTGGTAATCGAAAAAATAAATCGATATTGCTGCTTTTATTTATTCTGCATCAGTTAAAATAACCTGACAATGTTGCTGATACATTTCACAGGCTTTATTAAATTCAGGTAATGCTTCCGCTGTGGTATAAGGACGTAAAATAACTAGTATTTTCAATACACCTTGGTAAAAAACCGCATCATTTATTTCAACATCAATATTTTGTGTTTGATAAAAACTCAACCAGAAAGTGTTTACTAATCGTAGAATGCTGACAATATCAGCAAGCTCGCTGTCATCAATAGCAATAATTTTTGAGGAGCGTAGCGAAATCAATAATTGTCTCACTCGATCAGCAATAGACTGTTGAACTTCAACATATTTTTCTCGTAAGCAGGGGTTTTTATCTAACAAGACCGGTAAGTTGCTGTAAAAAAATCGAAATTTGATCATCATTTGAAAAACCGCGTCCATATACATGATAATGGCATCAAGCGGTTTAACATCGGGAGATACTTGCGGAAAAGTTTCTAATAGTAAATTACGAGCATATTCCTCATAAATAGAGAGAATAATGTCTTCTTTATTGCGGAAATGATAGTACAAATTTCCCGGGCTGATCCCTAAATGGGCGGCAATATGATTAGTAGTGACGTTTCTTTCGCCCTGCTCGTTAAATAAATCAATACTCGCTTTAATAATCTTATCGCGTGTCTTCATAGGGTACTTTTATAATTAAATTGATTAGGTACACTTATCATACTATCAAAAATTGGTGAACGGAAAGGCTTTTGGAGTAAATGCTTTAACCTTTTTTGTCTCGGCTCTTGTCATTGACTTGGTTGGGCTATTACAATGGCGTTAACATTAATTAATTAAATTAACACGATATCATGACTGTAAAAGCAATTTACCCAGGCACGTTCGATCCTGTTACTAATGGCCATGCCGATTTGATTGAACGCGCCAGCCGTTTATTTACTCACGTGCTTATTGGGGTTGCATCAAGTCCGAGTAAACAACCTCTGTTTGATTTAGCCCATCGAGTTGCTTTATTAAAAAAAGTTTCAGCACATTTGCCTAATGTTTCTGTGGTTGGTTTTAATGGCTTATTGGTTGATTTTGCTAAAGATAATCAAGCTAACGTGTTGATCCGAGGATTGCGCGCCGTTTCAGATTTTGAATATGAATTTCAATTAGCGAACATGAATCGCCGTTTATCGCCCGATTTAGAAAGTGTATTTTTAACACCCGCCGAAGAAAATTCTTTTATTTCGTCGACTTTGGTTAAGGAAGTGGCCTTACATAATGGCGATGTTAGTCAATTTGTTCATCAAGAAGTAGAAAAAGCCTTGTTTGACAAACTGAACAACTGAACGATGCAGAGCTAACTCTGACACTGAACACAAAATACCGAACTACGCCCTGCTTGGCGGATTTCTTCAAGCTGGGTTTTGCACACTAAGCATTTTTCACTTGCACGACCATATACCATAAGTTGTTGAGTAAAATAACCCGGTTTACCATCAACTTGAGTAAAATCTTTTAAGGTAGTGCCGCCTTGTTCAATAGCTGCGCTTAATACTTGTTTGATAATGTCGGTGAGCTGATCAAAACGTTTTTTACTAATTTTACCTGTGGCTGTGGTGGGTAAAATACCCGCTTTAAATAGTGCTTCATTGGCATAAATATTACCGACACCAACTACAATAGCATTATTCATTAAAAAAGTTTTGATCGGCACTTTACGGTTTTTGGCTTTTTTAAATAAATAACCCTGAGTAAAGTCGTCACTTAATGGCTCTGGCCCTAATTTACTTAATAAACCTTGAGCATCAATATGATCAGCAAGCCATAAGACCGCACCAAAACGACGTGGATCGTTTAAACGTAAAACTTTGCCATGGGTAAAAGCCAAATCAAAATGATCATGTTTTCTAATTGGCACGTCATTAGCGAGAATACGAAGGGTGCCAGACATGCCTAAATGTAATAACAAGGTGCCACTTTTAAATTTGATCAATAAATACTTACTACGCCGTTCAACCGTTAATACGGTTTCACCCACCAGCCGATTAATTTCATCAGGAATAGGCCAACGTAATTTTGGATTTCGAATAACCACAGCGCTAACTTGCTGATTTATAATGTGTGGTAATATGCCTAATCGACATACTTCAACTTCTGGTAGTTCTGGCATGGTTTTATTCTTGGTTAATAATTTCAGTGGGTAATAATTGGTAATAAATAGCTAAGGGCAACGAGAACCATTGGGCTGTTTTTTGATTCAGCAACAACAGTTGATCTTGGATCGGAAATAAACTGAGTTGATAGGGTTGTTCAGCGCCTGCAATTAACACGGTAGCTTTAATTGCCTTTTGTTTACTTAAATCGTATTTCAGCGTTGCAGTAGTACCGGTAACTCGCTGCCATGATTGCATCATTTGTGTTAATGCTTGGCTGTTAATGTGGGTAATTAATGGTGTTATTTGCCAATTTTTACCTCTACGCGCTATGGTAATGTGATCATTTATGGTGAGACTTAAAATAACCGCATGGTCGCCAAAAATAGTAATGTCTTGGGTGTATGATCCTGATTTATCTCGGCGAAAAAGTTTGTCATTAGTAAAATTGAGAAAAATGATAATCGACATTACTGAAAAAATAATGACATTATTCCAACCGGTACGTGAAAGTCTCATGAGGCTTCTTTAATATAATAAAATTCAATATTATTATTGCTGAATTTTAGCTATAAAAAAACCCAGTATTTGCATTTAAGCAATAACTGGGTTTTTACCAACCGAAAAAAGCTTACTTAATTTTAGCTTCTTTATAAATTACGTGTTTACGTATGGTTGGATCGAATTTTTTGATTTCCATTTTTTCAGGCATGGTTTTTTTATTTTTATCAGTAGTATAAAAATGACCAGTACCTGCACTAGAAACTAAACGAATTTTATCACGCATGAGGATTCCTTAAATTTTTTCGCCACGGGCACGCATATCAGTCAATACAACATCGATGCCTTTTTTATCGATAATACGCATTCCTTTCGGAGTTAAACGCAATTTAACGAAACGATTTTCACTCTCTACCCAAAAGCGGTGAGATTGAAGGTTAGGTAAGAAACGACGACGAGTCGCGTTTCTAGCGTGAGAACGATTGTTCCCTACAACTGGTTTTTTGCCGGTTACTTGGCAAACTTTAGACATGTGAGTCACTCCAAAATTAATTTCAGCTCGAGCTAATAATCCTCAAGACCGTCGCCTCAGGATCCTGAAAAAGGTGGCATATTATAGAGAAAGTATTTAGTGAATGCTAGTATTAATCAAAATTTAACCAAAAACACTGTTTTATGTTTAATTTTCATGCACTTGAAAATTAAATTTGCAGTAAAATATGGTCTTTTTAATAAGCACAGCAAAAATTAACTTAACTAATGGGTGAACGGAACAGTTTTTGTAAACGATCACGTTGTTGTTCATTACAAAGTTCATTGATCAAAATACGAATAATATGAGATTTTGCTAGATCTGAACCTTGTGAAAGTTCGGTTAATTGTGCAATAGCTTGTTCACTTAAGGTAAAAGTAGCACGGCGAAAAGGGGTATGCTGCGCTTGCTGTTTTTGTTCAAGGTGTTGTTTGGTTAATAACAACGCTTGATCCATATCAAGAGCAAGGTTGAGATGATTATACTCCGTACTATTACTTGTTTCAGCACGACCTTTAGCATAATTTTCTGCTTCAGCAATAAATTGATCAACTGTCATTTTTTTCTTTTTAGACCGTGCGTGTTGATTTTTTTTCAGATCAGTTAAACTCATGGCAATTGTCCGGCTTCATCGCAAGTAATTCTTCAGCAATCGCGATCATTTCTATGCTGGCTTTGCTATCGGGTTCATTTTCTAATACCGATGATCCTTGTTCTTCACTGTCGTCATAAATATTACGGTTAAAGGTTACCGCATTTAATACATTAATGCCGTACGAGCGGCAAACATCTTTTGCTTCTAAAATTCTGACTGCTTGATTGGGTAGTGAAGGACATTGGGTGATCACAAAAGAAGCGAGCATTTTGGGATTAACCATTTTACAAGTGGTTAGCATGTCTTCCATGTGCGGTACCGTTTTTAAATCTCGACGTTTAGGTCTAAGTGGAATAACCACATGATCGGCGACCGACATCGCGGCTCGTAAAGCAAGATTGTCTTGACCGCCACAATCAACAATTAAATAATCATAATGTTGCGTTAAACTCAGTAAATCGTTACGAATTTTCCCATAAAGTTGAATGCAATTTATTGAGGGTAATGATGGATCACTATTACGCGTTTGGATCCAATCAGAGGTAGTGCGTTGTGGGTCGCAGTCAACCATTAGCACAATGGCTTTTTTATCTCGAGCAAAATAAACAGCTAAATTTTGTGCCAAACAGCTTTTTCCACTCCCTCCTTTTTCACCACCTACCAATATCATCATGCTGTTTATCCTTATTACTACTTAAAAATTACCCCAATAATCATCATCATAATTATTGTTAAAACAAATGCGTAAGTTTTTAGTATAGCCTAAATATCAACCACCATTTTGATTGAGTTGCAGAGCAATATGATACCAACCCGATTCGTTTTGAACACAACGTATTACTTGCCCGCATAGTTTTTGGCTATTGGGATGAATAGCGTTAAACAGCACGTCAACATTGGTGCTCACCGATATGGATTGGTCACAATCAAGTTTTAAGCCGCCACGAGAGAAATTGAGGCAAACAATTTTTCGTTGCTGAGTTTTGTTGTTTTCATCAAACCAAATAAGTTCAACGAGCTCTTTTTCCATATCGATCCGAAATGATTGTCGACGTTCGTCATCAAAACTATTAATCTTGGTCATGAGATGATCCTGCTTTTGTGTTCAATCTAGATTTAATCTAGGTTGAAGTAATATGGGTACTTTAAAAACTAACTGTCATTCGCCAATGTTGCAACTTTTTACCGATTTATATTTCACCATGCTCGGCAAACGAATAACATTGATGACCCGCAATGATTAAATGGTCAAGTACTCGTACTTCAATAAGTTGTAATGCCTGTGTAATACGAGTGGTAATTTGCTTATCAGCAAGACTGGCTTCACAGACTCCTGATGGATGATTATGACTGAGAATTACGGCGGCGGCTTGATGTTTTAATACCTGTTCAACAATAATACGTGGGTAAACTGCGGCGGCGTCAATGGTGCCATAAAAAAGCCGTTCAAAGTGTAATACTTGGTGTTGATTATTAAGAAATAACACCGCAAATACTTCACGAGTTTCAGCGCGGAGTTCTGTTTGTAAGTAGTGCTTAGTTGCTTGTGAAGAGGTAAGCGCATTACCTTGTTTAATTTGCTCCGCTAAAAATCGTTTTGACATGACTAAGCAGGCTTGTAACTGCACATATTTTGCGGTACCTAAACCATGATGTTGACAAAAACTTTGCTGATCAGCGGCAAAAATAGCCGCTAAACTACCAAAGCTAAGCAGTAATCGTCGTGATAGTTCAACGACATTGCAGCCTTTTACACCAGTACGTAAAAAAATTGCCAGTAACTCGGCATCACTTAAACTGTCAGCGCCTTGCAATAACAGTTTTTCTCGGGGGCGTTCTTGAATGGGCCAGTCTCTTAACATAATGCTTCCTTGCGAATATTATCAAACCA
Source organism: uncultured Pseudoalteromonadaceae bacterium (assembly GCA_964629005.1). GTDB lineage: Bacteria > Pseudomonadota > Gammaproteobacteria > Enterobacterales > Alteromonadaceae. The sequence goes on from CAZVPC010000002.1 coordinate 44,450, forward strand.
TCATTTTATGTACTTTGGGTATATGTTATCTTAGCGCAATAAAATGTTTCACATGTAAGATTAGCAGCTTATGAAAATTCTACAGCATAAAAAAATTGTTTTAGGGGTAACCGGTGGTATTGCCGCCTATAAAATCCCTGAACTGGTTCGTCGTTTAAAAGATCAAGGTGCTGATGTTCGTGTTGTCATGACCAACGGTGCGAAGGCATTTATAACACCATTAACGTTACAAGCTGTCTCGGCTAATGCGGTTGCAGATAGTTTACTTGATCCACAAGCAGAGCTAGCTATGGGGCACATCGAATTAGCTAAGTGGGCTGATTTAGTGTTAATTGCCCCTGCTACGGCCGACGTACTTGCTAAAATAGCGGCGGGCTTAGCCAATGATTTATTAACAACCTTGTGTTTAGCAACCGCTGCACCCATTGCGGTTGCGCCAGCGATGAATCAACAAATGTGGCATGCACTAGCAACACAAGCTAATATTCAAACTTTAATAACACGTAAAATCAAAATATTGGGACCCAGCTCCGGTGAGCAAGCTTGCGGTGATGTTGGTTTAGGTCGGATGTTAGCTGTGGATGAAATAGTCAGCTTAAGCAGTCAGATGTTTGTCGCTAAAACGTTAGCAGCTCAACATTGGTTGATCACGGCAGGGCCAACGCGCGAAGCAATAGATCCAGTACGTTACATTTCTAATCATAGTTCAGGTAAAATGGGGTATGCCATTGCACAAGCGGCACTGGCTGCGGGTGCAAAAGTATCACTTATTTCAGGCCCTGTTGCCATTGCAGCACCACAAGGCTGTCAATTAATTAAGGTGAATAGCGCCCAAGAAATGCATCAACATGCACTGCATTTATCGCAAAACCAAGCTAATAAAGTTGATGTGTTTGTGGCATGTGCGGCGGTAGCAGATTATCGAGTTGATAAAATTGCTACACAGAAAATTAAAAAATCTGCTGATCATGACACCATGCAACTGAATTTAATTAAAAATCCTGATATTGTTGCTGATATTGCGGCTTTGCCGGTAAAACCATTTACGGTAGGCTTTGCGGCTGAAACACAACAACTTGAGCACTATGCCTTAGCAAAATTGAAACAAAAAAATTTAGACTTGATTGCGGCTAATGACATTGCTAAATCAGGGCAAGGCTTTAACAGCGATGATAATGCCTTGCAGGTATTTAGCCACCACCACCATGTCGAAATTTCTTTAGCCAGTAAACAATGCGTTGCCAACCAATTAGTACAAATAATTGCACAGCAGCTAGCCAATAAAAATAACAAATAATTTAAAAACACTGAGAACATAAATAGATGTCAGCTAATAAAAAAATAAGTAGAAAACAGCAAATTTTAGAATGTTTAGCCTTAATGTTACAAAACAATCATGGTCAACGTATTACTACGGCTAAATTAGCCGCCGAAGTGGGTGTTTCAGAAGCCGCCTTATATCGTCATTTTCCTTCAAAAGCACGTATGTTTGAGGGCTTGATTGAATTTATTGAAGAATCGATTTTTTCTCGGATCAATTTAATTTTAGCTGATCACAAAGAAGCGTTGATCCGTTGTCATCATATTTTGCACGTCATCTTGGTTTTTTCCGAACGTAATCCAGGTATGTGTCGAATATTAACGGGTGATGCTTTAATGGGCGAAAATGAACGCTTACGTACTCGTGTTAATCAATTATTTGAAAAACTTGAAACTCAGTTTAAACAAGTGTTGCGTGAGCGCAAGTTGCGCGAGGGGAAAATTTTTAGCGTGAGTGAACCCGCGTTAGCCAATTTATTATCGGCTTATGCTGAAGGAAAAATTAGTCAGTTTGTTCGCTCTGATTTTACTAAAAAACCCAGTAGCGATTTTAATGAACAATGGCTGTTTTTAATGGCCGACAAGTAGTAATAAACAAACGGTTTTTATAATAAGTTAAAAACAGGACAATAATGTTATAGGACAGAAGCGTCTTAGAATACAAACAGTCTTAGTAGCTGAATTGTCTTAGTGCCGTGCTACCGTCATCCTGACGAAGGTTAGGATCTAAACAAACATTAAGGAATATCAATGAGTCCACTTTCACAACTTAAACCGACAAATTTATGGCAACTATTTGAGAAAATTTGCAGCATTCCTCATCCCTCAAAACATGAACAAAAAATTTCTGCGTGGATCCAACAATGGGCAACCAAGTTAGGGTTGTCGGTAAAAGAAGATGCAGTAGGTAATTTAATTCTGAAAAAACCCGCTACCGCCGGTATGGAAAATCGCCAAGGTGTTATTTTGCAAGCGCATATGGACATGGTGCCACAAAAAAACAGCAGTACGGCACACGACTTTATTACCGATCCGATCAAACCTTATATTGTTGAAGAAACAGACCAATTTGGACATACCAATAATTGGGTAACGGCACAAAATACCACCTTAGGTGCCGATAATGGTGTGGGTTTAGCGTCGGCTTTAGCCATATTGGCGAGCAATGATATTACTCATGGTCCATTAGAGGTGTTGGTGACCATTGATGAAGAAGCGGGCATGACAGGTGCGTTCGGATTAGAAGCTGATTGGCTTGAGGGTGATATTTTAATTAATACCGACTCAGAACAAGAAGGCGAAGTTTATATGGGTTGTGCTGGCGGTATTGATGCCAGTATTACTTTTGATTTAAGTTTTGAGACTGTGCCTGAAGGCTGGCAAGCATTTAATTTGTCTATTTCTGGCTTAAAAGGCGGTCACTCAGGTGTTGATATTCATACCGGTCGAGCCAATGCCAATAAATTACTCATTCGTTTCTTAAATCAAGCGAGCAAACAATTTGCTATTCGTATCACCGAATTAAATGGCGGCAGTTTACGTAATGCTATTCCACGTGAAGCCTTTGCGAGTTTTGTGATTGCTGCGGAACAAGTGACTTCCTTTAAAATGGCTTTAGCTGAATATTTAACGACGACTCAAGCCAATTTAAAAGCCATTGAAACTGAGCTTGATATGTTATTGATCCCCACAGAGCAATTTGAAAAAATGTGGACAGCACCAACGCAAGATCAAATATTGTCCTCACTGAATGCTTGCCCTAATGGGGTGATCCGGATGAGTGATGAAATTGCTGGTATCGTAGAAACGTCATTAAATGTTGGGGTTATTCGCCTAAAAGCTAAGCAACTCACGGTGATGTGTTTAATTCGAAGTTTGCATGACGATGGTCGTTTACAAGTAGAAGAAATGTTAAATTCATTGTTTACCTTAGCCGGTGCCAATATTAAATTTTCGGGGGGGTATCCCGGTTGGCAACCTGATACCAGCTCGCCAATTATGAACATAGTAAGTCAGACTTATCAGCAGTTATTTAATAAAGTCCCTGATATTATGGTGATCCACGCAGGGCTTGAATGTGGCTTATTTAAAACCGCCTACCCTAATTTAGATATGGTTTCTATTGGCCCAACCATTAAGTTTCCTCATTCCCCCGATGAAAAAATTGACATCGCTTCGGTAGAATTATATTGGTGGTTATTGGTGAATGTTTTAGCCAATATTCCGGTTAAATTTTGATCAGTCAAAACATAAACAAAAGAGGATAAGAAAATTATAAGCACCTTATTAATTGCCATAACCTTGCTGTTATTAACGGCATTGATTTTAGCCAAAGTGTTTAAATTACCTCGTAATATTTGGCTATTATTTTTGGTGCAACCTTTGGCAATGTCGGCATCACCCGTGATTGTTTTTATTGGTGGTATTTTGTCAACCAAACTTGCGCCAGATCCTAGTCTTGCTACGTTACCTTTGACTTTAATGATCATTGGTATTGCGTCATCAACGATACCTGCGGCAATGTTAGCGAAAAAGTTTGGTCGAAAAAAAGCGTTTACTTTGGGTTTGCTGTGCTCGCTAAGTGGCTCTTTGCTTGCTATGTTTGCAGCAATGCATGCGAGTTTTAATTTGTTTTTAATGGCCTGTTTACTGATTGGCAGCAGTATTGCTTTTGTGATGCAATTTCGCTTTGCGGCAATCGATAGTGTTGAAAATAAGGATGATATTGCCAAAGTTGTGTCGATATTAATGTTTGCCGGTATTTTTGCGGCATTCCTTGGTCCCGAGGTTGCGGTGCTGGGTAAAGAATGGCTTACCTCACCGTATGGTTATGCGGGATCGTTTTTAGGAGTAGCGATAATGGTTTTTATTTCGCTGATTATTTTTCAAGGCTTTACCGAACCAAAAGTTAATGAAACTATTGTTGCCGGACATGAACGTTCGTTGCGAACCATAATAGCACAGCCCTTTTTTATTATTTCAATATTGTCTGCTGCCATTGGCTATGGTTTGATGAGTTTGTTGATGACAGCAACCCCGATTAGTATGCACAATATGCAAGGCCACAGTCTTAACGATACAAAATGGGTAATTCAAAGTCACATTGCTGCCATGTATTTACCGTCATTATTTGCTGGCTTAATGGTAAAACGCGTTGGTCTTAAAAATGTGCTACTGGTGGGAATATTCTTACTGATCACTGTCGCGATAATTGCGTTGAATGGCCAACAAGTACTGCATTATTGGTGGACATTAGTGTTGTTAGGTATCGGTTGGAATTTCTTATTTCTTACGGGTACCGTGCTTTTAGCTGAATGTTATCGCAGCATTGAGCGGCACAAAGTACAAGCACTAAATGATTTTATTATTTTTTCTGTACAGGCAATATCATCATTATTTGCTGGCTGGATTTTATTCAAAGCGGGCTGGCAAAGTTTGGTCTTTGCTACCATGCCATTCATCGTTATTATGATCGTCGCAAATGGTTGGTTTTTTCGACTAAAATATC
>CAZVPC010000003.1:0-25164 GCA_964629005.1 uncultured Pseudoalteromonadaceae bacterium
GTTTTATATAGTATAGCAACAACTTAAGGGAACATAGCCTTGTCGATAATAGATGACCAGATTTTATCAACTTCATTTTACAATCAAAAACTAAACCGCTTGTCCACATGCGGAGCCTGATGCCCAGCAAAATTGAAAGTTATAACCGCCTAGCCATCCTGTAACGTCAATCACTTCGCCAATAAAAAACAAACTTTGCTGTTTTTTACTGGCAAAGGTTTTTGAGGATAATTCGTCGGTATCAACGCCACCTAAGGTTACTTCTGCGGTGCGGTAGCCTTCGGTGCCATTGGGTTTTATTTGCCAAGCATGAATGTATTGACATAATAAATCAATTTCACTATGACTCAGTTGTTTTATTGCTTTGTCGGCAACAATGTTTTCTTGTACTAGCACTTCAATAAAGCGTTTGGGCAACAAGCTCGACAATAAGTTTTTTAGTGATTTTTGTGCTTGGTTTGTGCGCCATTCATCAATGCTTTCGGCTAAATTTATTGAGGGTAATAAATTTAAGGTGAGTGTTTGTCCTGCTCGCCAAAAAGAGGATATTTGTAAAATAGCGGGTCCCGATAAACCTCGGTGAGTAAAAAGAATGTTTTCTTTGAATGAGGTACCACATTTACTGCTGACTTGACAAAAAATGCTAATACCCGACAATCCGTCAAAACGTTTTTTATCGTGATCATGCAAGGTAAAAGGCACTAAAGCTGCCGTAGTTGGTAGTATTTTTAAGCCAAATTGCTCTGCTATTTTATAACCAATAGGTGAAATACCTAACTTGGGCATAGTTAATCCGCCCGAGGCAACCACTAACGATTGGCACTGGTAGTTGTTAGCTGAGGTGGTAACTAAATAACCGTCATCATTTTTTTCAACCGCTAATACTTCGGTGCGCAGTTGTAATGTAACTCCTGCCCATTCGCATTCGGTTAGTAAAATTTCAATGATATCTTGAGCACTGTGATCACAAAATAATTGTCCTAAGGTTTTATGATGGTAACTAAGGCCATGCCGTTCAACGAGTTCAACAAAGTCGGTAGCGCTATAGCGACTCAACGCAGATTTTACAAAATGAGGGTTTTGGCACAAATAATTTTCAGGGCTGGCATTGGTATTGGTAAAATTACAACGACCACCACCGCTGATCAAAATTTTTCGACCTGCCTTTTTACCCATATCTACTACGGTAACTTGCTTACCACGATATCCTGCGGTTGCTGCACACATTAAACCCGCAGCACCGGCACCAATAACGAGTACTTCAGTCGATAATGTTACCATTAAGGCGTAGTGTTAGTCATGATGCTGCTAGAACCAGATTTGGCCAGTTCGGCTAAATCTTTATCGACAAAAAATAACGCATGACCATCATTACCTACTAACTTAATTTTATCTAAAATACTTTTAAAAAGTGTTTCTTCTTCATGTTGTTCAGCCACATACCATTGAAGAAAATTAAAAGTAGAATAGTCTTTATTGCTAAATGCTTGATGGGCTAGCTCATTAATTCTTTCTGTAATAAGACATTCATGCTGATAGGTTTTTTTAAAAATATCAGCTAAAGACGAAAATTCGTGAGGCGGTGCATCAATACTGCCAAGAATAGGTAAGGCACCAGTTTCACTAACATAAGTGAATAAGCGATTCATGTGATTCATTTCTTCAGCGGCATGTTTGCGCATAAATATTGCTGCTCCTTCAAAGCCCTTTTCTTCACACCAAGCGCTCATTTGTAGGTATAAATTTGAAGAATAAAATTCTAAATTTATTTGCTCGTTGAGTTGTTTTACCATGTCGATTTTAAGCATGATCTTACCTTGTTAAAATATAATGTGGGAATTTTGCCTTGTCTGCTTGTTTTAATCAACTTATTAGCATGTTTGCGGTGCTAAGTTTCGTGGCTTTACATAAAAATTTTCTGTTATGAGCGCAGCGAGCGCAATCAAGACAAATAAATCGAGGCTCATCGATAATACAGCTCAGCGTGTGCATATTTTTTTCAATGTCTTTTTTCTTCCATTTACATAGAGATTTTACCATGGCAGTAAGTAACACTATTTCCTTATCAAAATTAATAACACAACATGAGTTGGGAATAAATTAATTAGTTTGAGTAAAGTGTAGAAGAAAAGTCAAAATACATCATTTTTTATTTGCCTCATTAAATGATTACTTCAGGGGTAACAACTAATGTTTGATTGATATCACTAACTTGTCTAATCACATCCTTAGTGATCGTTTTTGCTAGTTCAATAGATTGTTCAACTTCGGTGCTAACATTGCTGATTGCTTGTTCAAAGGTAATAAATTGCTGTTGTTGGTGGGTAATATGCTGCAAGGCGTCTTGTGCTACTGAGGCAGAGGCTAGTGCTTGATCAACAACTTTCTCAGCGTTATTTTTTAATTCTTGAGAAATTTCCTGTTGTTGGTTTGACGCCTGTTCAATACCGATCATGTTGGTTTCTAATGCCTTGCTTGCCTGTTGAAGTTGTTCTAAACGACTACTGACTTGTTGCAATGATTCTTGCGTTTTGCCGGCAAGCTGCCGCACTTCATCAGCAACAACTGAAAAGCCCCTGCCGTGCTCACCTGCACGTGCGGCTTCAATAGCAGCATTAAGCGCGAGTAAATTGGTTTGATCTGCTATTGCACTAATTACATCAACAATGGAGCTGACACTGTTAACCGATTGACCAAGTGAGTGTATCGATTCTTGTGCTGAAATGGTGGCACTATTAGTTGAATTACTTGCCTGTAGTACTTGATTTACCTGTGATTGGCTTTGAGTCATTGCCTGCTGAGTGGTTTTAGCATTATCAACAACTTGTTGAGAAAGTGAACTAACCGATTGGGTAACTTCAGAAAAAGTTGTCATAATGGTGCGTACATCGACAAGGTGACCATTGGTGTTTTCAGAAAAATTCAAAATATTCTCTGCTTGCATTTCCATGGTTTGTAAGGCGGAAGAAACTAGCGTTAATTGTAAGGCTTTTTGTTTATCTTCTTCGGCGAGTTTATTGACTAATTGATTAAAGCTAAAAGCAATTTCACCTAATTCAGTTTTGCTGGAAATACCATCAATATTGTTAACTTGTCCTTGCTCAACTAATAATACAAAATTATTACGTAGTTTGCGTAAAGGGTTGAGTACTACTGTGCGCATTAATCCATAATTAGCAAACAAAAAGGTCACTAAAAAAACAAGTAAAATTATTACTATCCAAGTGAGTTGTTTATTCACTCGGGTTTGTTCATTGGTTATACTCTTCTCGCCTTTTAAAATAATTTGTTCAATAGCCGACACCGACTTAGTGAGTAAATTGAAACCAGCTTGTTTTTTTTCCGCTAAATTAAGGGTATTGTTGAGCTCACTATGATAGCGATTGGCTAGAGAAGATAACTCATTTAAAGCATCTTCACTTAAATCTGCATTATCGTCTTCGCTTAGCAATAACTCGTCATCATCTTCGCTAGGCTGAAATATTTCAAGCAAAGGAAAGCTTTTTAGCTGGGTAATAAGCGTGGTAAGTTCGGTGGTTTTTTGATCAATAATATCGGTTTGTAGTTGTTTCTTAATGAATAAATTTTCGCGTGCACTGATCATGTCTAACAGTGTATTTGAAATGGCATGAGTGGTGGCAAGATACGTTGCTTTGGTTGTGGTGTTGAGCACGCTGGTGCTATTAGCGTATTGGGTTAATTCTTTATTTAAGGCAATCAAACCCTGTTCATTATTTCTCAGTAATGCGTAAGGATCGCCGCTAAGTTTGCCCATGGCACGAAATTTTTGATTTAAGTCTTGTTTTAGTTGGGTAATATTAGTAATTAATTTGTTCTCAAGAACTTTAAACCCTAAATTTGAGGTGGTTTTAGTGATGTCGTTAAGTTGGCTTTCAGCTTCAACTAGTAGACCGGCATCACCATTTTGTAAATAGTTAGCAATGGTGCGATAAAAATTTACAGAAGTTAAAGATTTTAAGTGTTGATAATTAACATATTGTGCTCTGCTATGGGTTAAGGTATTGGCCACTTTATACATAGTGCCGAGAAAAACCATAGTAAAAATGGCAATGGCAATAGCTGAAGAACGAGAAAACGTTGAAACACGCATAGCAAAACCTCTAGTATTAGACTTAGTTATAAAGTTGAGCAATTGTCGTTTTTATCTGTGACAGCTTTATTACAGAAATGGTCAAAGATTAGAATAGTTTGATGATGATAAATTTATATGCTTAAACTAACATTCAGTTTTTAGTACCGCTTTTAATCTAGCAAAGGTTTTCATGTTTTCAGTTGCTAATATCTCCGTGTAATTTAGATTATTGGCGTGCAGTAGATATTCACCATTGGGTTGTTTTTTTACTGTTCTTAATAAATACTGATTATCACCAGCACTATCTTGTATTTCTATTGCCAGTGTTTGATTAGAAATTGACCCCGCATTATTTGACGTGATCCATTCTAATAATAATAGATCACCATCTTTAATTGAAATTTTACCACCATTCATTGAATTACCACTCGCCTTAGCAATAAAATGAATGTCTGAATTTAAGTGGCCATAGCCATCAGGTACAAGATATGATTCTTCGAGTTCGTGGTTGCTAGTTTTAAAATGACCGCAGGCAATTTTAAGATCTGTGTAAAAAGATAAAACTGTGCCTCTTACTGAGGGTATTGGCACAATGGGCAAGCTTGGTTCTAGCTTGTTTTCTTTCGTGATGATTCGGTTATCGCGTTTAGCTAAACGAATTTTATATTCAGCTAACCTTAAATCGACTAATTCTTGCATTAAAATAGATAAAGGCAAAATGTGTTGTGGTTGCACATTAAAGTTCGCCGTAAAAATACCGTTTGTAATATTAAACCAAGCTTGTGTTTGTTTTTTTTGTATTTTTGTAAATGCTTTAATCGGGTTGTTCAGCCAATAGTTATGCCAGTCTTTGCTTTCCACCGCATGTTGTTTTATAGAATTAGGTAGCTCTTGTGCTTTTAAATCAGGTCGGCGCGATAAAATTTGGCCGCTTTTTATTGCTAAAGTTTTTGTAGAAGGTGCTGTAGTAAAACCATCTAGTTCTAAAAAGGCCAGTAATAAAATGGCTTTAAAGCTTTTAGTCATGCTGGCTTTTTCAATAGCATTTAAAAGGAATTCGCCATGTTTATCAAGTAACTCAGCCAATAATTGGTTGTTGTCAATTATCAAATCGGCTTCTTGACTTCGCACTAATTCAAACCAACTTTTACATTGTGTTCGCATTTTAGTTAGATTATTTTCGGCTTGAAAAAACTCTGTAGCTGTTGGTCTATGCGCCAATTGATCTTTCAATAATTGATATTCTTCAATACTGGTGTTGCGATATTTTTTAGCGAGTTGCTGCCAAAAAGCAAGAATTTTTGGGTCGTAATTGATAAAGCAATTATCGGTTAGTTTGAATTTAGCATTAGCTTTTTGTACTATTTTTCTAGGATCAGTTACTCCTAACAAGCTGGCAGGTTTGTTTAAAAACGATTTATGGTTACCAATGAAATCGATTACGGTTAAATGGCTTTTGTTAGTGCTAACTGATTGACGTAATCCGCGTCCTAATTGCTGTAAAAATAATATTTTAGAATCTGTAGGCCTTAGCATTAAGATGGTATCTATTGCGGGTAAGTCAGTGCCTTCATTAAATAAATCAACTGAAAATATAATTTGCAGCTTGCCAGTAGCTAATTGAGTCAATGCTTCATTTCGTCGTTTTATTGAACCATTGTAAACAGCACAAGCGGTTACGCCTTTATTTATAAATGCTTGCGCCATGTAATCGGCGTGTTTAGTTGAAACACAAAAAGCTAAGGTTCGAGTTTGCTTTTTAGTTAACCAATTTTTATAAATATGTTGAGTTCGTTGCTTAGTTGCTAATGCATTATCTAATTGTTGTGGATTAAACTTACCGTTACGCCAAGGTATTTCTTCATAGTTAACAAATTCATCATAAATACCATGATATTCGAAAGGAACTAAAATTTTTTCATCTATACCGTGAACTAAGTTACGTTCAAACACTAAATTATTATCACATAAAGATAATATATCGGCTTGATCAGAACGCTCAGGAGTTGCCGTTAAACCGAGCATAAATTGTGGTTTAAAATAACCTAATAAATTTTTATATGTTGGTGTACTGGCATGATGAAACTCATCAATAACAATATAATCAAAATGGTTAGGGGTAAATTTTTCTAGGTTTTTGCTTTTCCCCAAGGTTTGCACTGAAGCAAATAGGTAATCACATGCAGTGTTTTTGTCTACAAACATTCTGTTTTTTGCATTATACAAACCTGTATTTATATTTTTGAATAGTGTTAAAAATGTTTGTTCAGCTTGTAATAAAATTTCTTCACGGTGCGCAACAAACAAGACTTTTTTTGCTTCCATTTGTTTAACATCAAAAGCACTAAGCCACGTTTTACCCATACCGGTTGCCAATACTACTAGCCCACGCTTGAAGCCTTTTTCTCGCGAATTATGTAGTTTGTTTAGTGCTAATTCTTGTGCGGAATTTGGCGTTACTGGTTCAAAAGGTTCAATGTTAAAACTTTCATTAACCAGTGACAGGCGTGATTTATTATTAATTTTTTCATAACGAATAGCATAATCATATAACCATTTATGACTCAAATGATGGCTTTGAGAATGATTAAAAATATGATTAAATTGTTCTCGAATATGTGTAAACTCTAATGTCGATAGTGCGTTTGTTGGTAACTCATAATCATGCCTTAAACACCACTCATGGGCATGGGTAAGTGCAGTTTTGCTAATATTATTAGAACCAACAAATGCGCACCCTTCAATGATTTCTCCGTATTTTGTTTTGACAAAAATATAGGATTTCATGTGAAAGCTTTTTCCTTGCTCACATTGAAATACTTTGGTTTGTGCGCCTATTTCTTGTAAAACGCTTAATTTTCTTAAGGCAATTGGGCTTGAAATAGATAAATAATCTGAAACTAAGATCTTGATAGTGGTATCACGTCTTATTGCTTCAAGTAATGGATCAAATAATAAATTTAGTCCGGAGGGTTGGATAAACGAAACAGTAATCTCTATTTCGCTGGCGTGATTAATTGCTTGAATAAGTTTAGGTAACAGAGGATCTTTTTCACCACCAACGGTTAACTTATGCCCCTGATAAAGTTGTTGCTGTATTTCAATCATTTTAAGCTTTAATTAAAATAGCATTCAGCCATTTTTCTTCTTGTCTCGTAGGCCGCGCATCATTGGTTAGCCAGATGTTTTTAATGATAAGATCTGTGTTCTTAACGAACTGAGTTAGGCGTTGTTCATTCGAGTTAGTAAAGTAGCGACCGTTTTGTTCTATATCATTATCACCATATTTAAAAGAACAATAAAAAACCCCGCCACTTTTGAGTTGCTTGGTTAAGTTGTCAAAGGCATGAGGTAGTTGTTTACTAGTAACGTGTAATAGTGAAGCGCACGCCCAAATACCATCAAAAAGTAGTTTACTTCTAAAATTATTAAAAGTGTTCACACTAACAGGTTTGCCAATATACGCACTTGCTTTTTTTGCTAAGATTTCACTCGCATCGAAAGCAGAAACTTGAAAACCTTGCTCAATAAAATATTTACTATCTCGACCTGAACCACAACCAGCGTCTAAAACATGTCCATTTATCGGAAGTAAAGGTAAAAAATGTTGGTAAATAGGACTAAGGTCTACGGCTTTAGTGTCATTAAAAAAAGATTCGGCATTATCATTATAAAAATCAATGGACACTAAAAACTCCAAATTTACTGTTAACCTATTAGTTAAACATTCATTAACAACTCATTGTAAGCAATAATATTTAACTGTCGAGATAATTGTTATACCCGTTACACCTTTGCAAATTTAGTTATACTTAACATAGTGTTAAAATTAACTTTTAGGTATCGCCGCGTTTACATACACATCGAAACGATTTTTTTTCATTTTGAGGGCCATTGTTGGGGACTTATTTGCTAATGCAGGTGCGTAATTGGGTCTTTTTACTACCACGCGATATTTAGCCAGTGTCAACGCGGGAGCTAACAAATTATCGGCATCGAGATCTTCGCCTACTAAGTTTTGAAATATTCGCATTTCCTTTTTAACTAAGGCTGAATTCTCTCGATGTGGATACATGGGGTCAAGGTAAACTACGTCTACCTGCTTGGTTATGCTCATATTTTCAATCGAAGAGGCATGTACTAGGCGCATATTGTTTTTCACCAGTTTACCAATTTCGCTGTTTAAGTTGGCGCGTTCAAGGCCATCGGCTAATAATGCGGCAACTATTGGTATGCGTTCCATTAGTGTTACTTGGCAACCTAAACTTGCCAGCAAAAATGCGTCGCGCCCTAAACCTGCGGTAGCGTCTAATACGTGTGGGGTAAAGCCATGTTTTAAGCCCACGGCTTTAGCAATTTCTTGACCTCTGCCGCCGCCAAACTTACGGCGGTGAGCCACAGCACCGTTAACAAAATCTACTTTTATTGCGGCTAATTTCGGTTCGTCGAGCTTGCACAGCTCCAAGCATTGCTCATTCACTTGGAGTAAAAACTTTAATTCAGGCTGTCGACTATGAGCATGGCGATCACCAATATAGTTAAATTGCCATTTGTGGGCTATTTTTTTTGCCTGTTCGGCATCACTACTGTGCACATAAGCAATGGCGATAAATGCAGGATCGTTTAGCATGTTATGACTCAGCATGAATATGATTATCACCCGTTGAGTATGCCACGATTTGACTTATTTCTTGCAAACTTAAACCAGACTCTTGTTGCCATTTAGAGAATGTCTCTTGAATGGCATTTAAACTTCGTTTAGAGCTTAGTCCACCATCAATCAGTTTATTTGCTCTAAAATAGGCTTCAATATCCCTACTCAATATAAAGGTATCTTTGCCTAATGTTCTTAATGCGTAAGGCCCAGTATTACCACCTAAGCGACTACCATGCTTTTTTAAATAAGCCCATAAACCGATAATGTCATCATGGGGCCATTGGGTTAACCATTTACCAACTGAGCCATGTTGATCACTGAGCTCTTTAAACATTAAGGCATTATCACGGATTGTTTTAACCTTATTAAAATTACGAATGATGGCAGGATCGGCGGCTTTACGTTCAAGCATGTCATCTGGCATCATAATAAGTTTCTCAAGATCAAATTCCCAAAACACGTCTTCGAATGAAGGCCATTTTTTTTCAACCACAGACCAAACGAAACCAGACTGAAAAACCTTTTTTGTCATGGCTGATAACACACGATCATTGGTGATCAAGCTTAGCTCATCGTTATCAAGTGGCTTACTTAATAAACGTGATAATAATTGCTTACCACCTTTTCTCTCATAAGCCCGTGCGTATATTTTTTGAAAAGCTTCCATTTGATCCCATATTTTACTAAAAAATTAAAATAACGTGTTGTAATAAAGCTAAAATTTAATCACAAAAAAAATTGATTAATCTAAACTGATCAATCAGCAAGCAGTAAGGTGTTATTACCATCAAGCTCTGAATGAATAATAGGAAAGAGCATTTGATAAGGAACGTTCCATTTTTCGTTACCGACCAATAACACCACGCGTTTGGGGTTTAACTTTGACACTTGCCCGATATATTCTTGGTTATTTCGGCTACTAATAAAGCCAACTGTGCTACCAATATGCAGCTCCGCTTTTGACATGCCGCGTTTGTTATTAGCAACAAGTTCGGTAGTAATATGGTCAAGATTTAGATAATAAAAGGGGAGTGTCCAACGTTTACCCGTTGCAATTTCTCGTATCGTTGCTCTGGTGCGTTTTATTTCAAGGAGTTCACAGGCGATGGAGTGGTTTTCTTTTGCATCAAAATAATCGAGTTGCATGCCAATAACCATTTTTTCGCGCAAGGCATTAATGCGTTCAGGATCTTCTAAAAGCTTATCAATAGCCGTTTTTAATCGAAACAGTTCAAAGTCGCTTGCTGATTGTAATTCTTGAAAAACAGCTTGAATATTCATTTTTTAGTCTCACCATTAATTTAAGGTATTGCTAACCATGGCACCGGTAAGGTGCAGTTGCGTGGCTTTACGCTTTTTGTTTACCCGTCAATACCGCAGTGACGTAATAGTGCATCAATTTCAGGAGCACGGCCACGAAAGTTTTTAAATAAAACACTTGGCTCTTGGCTACCACCTTTTTCTAAAATGTTAATTAAGAAATCGTGACCAACATCGGGGTTAAAAATCCCTTGTTCTTCAAAACGAGAAAATGCATCTGCGGATAATACTTCTGCCCATTTATAGCTGTAATATCCAGCGGCATAACCGCCACCAAAAATATGACCAAAGCTATGTTGAAAACGGTTGAAACTTGGCGCTTTGATCACCGCATATTGCTCACGCACATTATTTAAAATGCTTTGAATGTAAGTCTCTTGTTTGGTGTTTTTGGGATCGTATTGGTGGTGCATTTGAAAATCAAAAATACTGAATTCCAATTGACGTAGCATTTGCATCGCTGACTGAAAGTTTTTTGCCGCCAGCATCTTGTCTAACATCACTTGTGGTAATGACTCACCCGTTTCAAAGTGGCTAGATATGAAGGCTAATGCTTCAGGCTGCCAGCACCAGTTTTCTAAAAATTGACTTGGTAACTCAACAGCATCCCATGGTACGCCATTAATTCCGGCAACGCTGCTGGCGTTAATTTGCGTAAGCATATGATGAATACCATGACCAAATTCATGAAATAAAGTCACTACTTCATCGTGGGTAAAAAGAGCCGAATGATCGCCAATGGGGTTGGTGAAATTACAGGTGAGATAAGCAACCGGCAGTTGAATATTACCATTTTCGCCCTGCTGGGTGAGTGCGCGACGTCCAACACAGTCATCCATCCAAGCGCCACCACGTTTTTTCTCTCGGGCGTATAAGTCTAAATAAAAGCTGCCGCGTAAATTGTTTTGGCGATCATAAATATCATAAAATTTAACATCGTTATGCCAAACATCAACGCCAGCTCTTTGTTTAATGGTTAAAGCAAATAAACGATGTACTACTTCAAACAAACCATTAATAACTTTATCTTTAGGAAAATAAGGCCGTAGATCTTCATCAGAAATAGCGTAGCAATGCTGTTTTAATTTTTCACTATAATAAGCGAGATCCCAAGCTTGTAATTGCTCTAGTTGAAATTCTCGTTGAGCGAAGTCGGTTAATTCTTGATGATCTTGTTGACCTTGTTGCTGTGATTTACTGGCAAGATTTTCTAGAAAGCGCATTACTTCGGTGGTTGAGTTCGCCATTTTAGTGGCTAAAGAATTTTCAGCATAATTTTCAAAATCTAGTAACTGGGCTAATTCGTGACGTAGTTTTAAAATTTCATTCATGATCTTGCTATTATCAAATTCGCCCGCATTAGGTCCTTGATCTGAGGCACGTGTAACAAAAGCGCGGTAGAGTTGTTCGCGCAAATCACGGTTATCGCAATACATCATGACCGGTAAATAACTGGGAATGTCTAAGGTAAATAAATAACCGGTTAAATTTTTTGCTTCAGCAGCCACTTTTGCGGCATTTAAGGCACTGTTGGGCAAGCCAACGAGTTCTTCTATATCGTTAATATTTACGGTGAAAGCATGAGTTGCATCAAGAATATTATTACTAAATTGCGAACCTAATTCAGAAAGTTTAGTAACAATTTCACCATAACGTTTTTTATCTTCATCGTTTAATGCGATACCTGATAATTTGAAATCGCGTAAAGCATTACTAATAACCTTTTGTTGAGCGTTATCTAGATGAATAAAAGCATCACTATTTGCTATTTGTTGATAGGCTTCAAAAAGAGCTTGATGTTGGCCAACAAAAGTTCCGTATGCTGACAATAACGGTAAGCAAGCCTCGTATGCACTTCTTAATTCATCGCTGTTTTTAACAGAATTTAAATGCGATACTGGCGACCAAAGCTTGCTTAAAACATCGTCAACTTCATCCATAGGTGCGATCAAGTTGTTCCATGTATATTGTGTGTTTTCATCGAGTAGTTTAGCTAAAGTTTGTCGACAATTTTTAATGGCTTGTTCAACTGCAGGTTTAACATGCTCTGCTTTTATTTTAGAAAATTGCGGTAAACTTGATGGCGCTAATAAAGGATTACTCATGATTTGGGTTCACATAAAGAAATATAACCTTAAATGTAATGTCGTGATCAGCATTTATCAAGGGTGATACTAATGGCTAGCGTAAATATAATATCGATCAGCATTGAATAAAGCGTTACATTAGTATTTTTTAATGTAACTAAAGACACTTTTTCCAAGGGGAATTTTTATGACACAACATTTTGACTATATTGCTATTGGTGGTGGTAGTGGTGGTATTGCTTCGGCTAATAGAGCCGCAATGCATGGTAAAAAGGCAGCCGTGATCGAAGCTAAATATATTGGCGGCACTTGTGTCAATGTGGGGTGTGTGCCTAAGAAGGCGATGTGGTATGCGGGGCAAATTGCCGATGCTTTACATTATGCAACTGACTTTGGTTTTAAAGATTTTTTGAATACAGGAAAACCTGTGTTTGATTGGGCAAAATTGGTCAAAAATCGTGAAGCCTATATTGAGCGTATACATGGTGCTTATCAACGTGGTTTTGATAGTAATAATGTTACCGTGATCAATGGTTTTGCTAAGTTTGTAAATAAAAATACCGTCGAGGTTGATGGCGTACATTACAGTGCTGATCATATTACCATTGCGACTGGCGGACGGCCTCAAATTCCTACCGTTGCAGGGGCTGAATTTGGTATTGACTCAGATGGTTTTTTTGCTTTAACTGAGCAACCTAAAAGTGTCGCTGTAGTGGGTGCAGGCTATATTGCCGTTGAATTGGCTGGCGTCTTTCATGCGCTTGGCACAGCAACACATTTATTGGTTCGTAAAGAAAAACCATTGCGTAGTTTTGATAATATGTTGAGTGATACGTTGGTGGAGCAAATGGCAGCTCATGGCCCAACGTTGCATAATCATAGTACCCCACAGCGAATTGAAAAATTAGCAGACGGGCAATTATTGATCCATTTAACTAATGGTAAAACGGTCGGGCCAGTAGAAAAATTAGTTTGGGCGATTGGCAGGGAACCCGCAACTGATAATATTAACCTTGCTGCGGCAGGCGTTGAGGTAGACGAACGTGGTTTTATTGTCACCGATAAATATCAAAATACCAGTGTGGCAAATATTTATGCTGTTGGTGATAATACCGGACGGGCGCAATTAACTCCAGTAGCCGTTGCTGCTGGACGTCGCTTAGCTGAGCGTTTGTTTAATAATAAACCGTTCGAGCATTTAGATTATGCTAATATTGCTACGGTCGTTTTTAGTCATCCGGTGATCGGTACCGTAGGTTTATCCGAAAAAGCCGCTATTGCCGAATATGGCGAAGAACAAATTACCGTGTATAACTCACAGTTTACTGCTTTATATCAGGCGATCACGGAGGATTATCGTGATCCAACGCGCATGAAATTAATTTGTCTCGGTAAAGAAGAAAAGATTGTGGGCATTCATAGCATTGGTTTTGGTAGCGATGAATTATTGCAAGGTTTTGCGGTGGCATTAAAAATGGGGGCAACCAAGGCTGATTTCGATAATACCATTGCGATACATCCAACATCGGCTGAAGAGTTTGTTACTTTACGTTAACGAATTGTGATTAATTTAAAGATTGCCTGATTATCTGTAAATCAAACATTTACTTTGATATAAATTCAGTTATACTGCGTGCGTTGGTTAAGAATACAGCGGCGATAATTTATGTCTGTGCAAAATTGATGACATTATTAGATAATTCATCTTGTAAGTTCGTAAGTAAATCCTGCATATTTCAGCGCAACTTCAACTAAGTATTTAGCTTAGTTGAAAATATTTTTATTTTTTTGGAGATTACTTATGTCTAACATGACTGGCCGTGTAAAATGGTTTGATGAGAAAAAAGGTTTTGGTTTTATCGAAGCACAAGACGGAAAAGATGTTTTTGTTCACTTTCGCGCAATTATGGGTGACGGTTTTAAAACGTTAACAGATGGACAAGAAGTTTCATTTGAAGTTGAACAAGGTCAAAAAGGCCCTCAAGCTGTAAACGTTCATATCGTTTAGTAGCTCGTTAAAATTCTATAAAAACCGCTTAATTTATTAGGCGGTTTTTTTATGCATTTTTTTCAAGTTAAGAGCATAAAACCCCATGCAACTGGTTAACCAGAACGACAACGTAAATTAATTTTTTTTAAAAATTCAAATTCAAAATTACTAATATATCGCAATCCCTTGCTGAATCGAGCTTATGTTTTTTTGTTATTTACAAGCTTAATATTTCTGTAAAAAAAGTTTAAAAATTATCTGGTAAAGCATTTTTTTTCTGGTAACCTCTTAGCACTTGAATAATTAATGAGCTTAATTATTCAGCAAAAAAAAGCAAGCGATAAAAATTTTATCCACATTTATAAAAATAAGAACATTGTGCGTAAAAAAGGATTTGAATTCCATTTTTCTTCAATGAAATCATAAATATAAAAAAATATAGCACATTATTCAAACTGTTTGATGTGATGCCTTTCTATGCTTGTCAACAAACTTATCCACAATTTATGTTTAAATTAACAGGATAAATGCGTTGCTTAGTAGAGAGAAATCTTCGAATGTGGCATTCTTGAACAAATTTTTTTATATTCGTTATTAACATGAAAACATCTGATCTTTCTCCATTGATTTTAGTCGATGGTTCTTCATATTTATTTCGCGCTTACCACGTTCCTTATTTACAGGCATTATCTACCCAAGACGGTCATCCTACCGGTGCGATCACTGGGGTGTTAAATATGATCAAAAGTCTTAAAAAAAAGTATCCGCATGGTAATGTTGTGGCGATATTTGATGCCAAAGGGAAAACTTTTAGAAATGAGCTTTATGCTGACTACAAAGCTAATCGTCCGCCGATGCCGGATGATTTACGCTGTCAAATTAAGCCATTACACGACATTATTTTAGCGATGGGTATACCGTTGTTAGTGATCGAAGGAGTTGAAGCCGATGATGTTATTGGTACTTTAGCGCATCAAGCAGATCAACAAGGCATTGAAACTGTTATTTCGACGGGCGACAAAGATATGGCACAGTTAGTTACCCCATATGTTCGTTTAATTAATACTATGACGGATACTGAACATGACGAAGCAGGGATATTAAGCAAATTTGGTGTTCGCCCTGATCAAATTATCGACTATTTAGCTTTAATGGGCGATAAGGTTGACAATATTCCAGGTGTTGATAAATGCGGACCAAAAACTGCGGTAAAATGGTTGACAGAGCATGGCTCGCTTGAACAAGTTATGGTGAATGCCGATAAAGTAAAAGGTAAAATTGGTGAGCACTTGCGCAATGCTTTGTCTCATTTACCGTTATCTTATCAATTAGCCACGATTAAGCTTGATGTTGACTTACCCTATACAGTGACAGAATTATCAGTTCAAGCACCAGATCGAGAAAAACTGTACGAGTTGTATCAACGTTTTGAGCTAAAACGTTTGTTGGCAGAATTAAATGCGACTGATAGCGGTGTCGAAACAACCACAGTACCGACAGTGACAACTGAAAAAGAAGATTTATTGCCTGCTAATATTACTACTGAGTATGAGACTATTTATAGTCAAGCCGATTTTACTCGTTGGTTATCCTTACTTCAACGCGCCGAATTATTCGCTTTTGATACCGAAACCACCAGCCTTGACTATATGCAAGCAAAATTAGTGGGTTTGTCTTTTTGTTGTGAAGTTGGCAAAGCCGCTTATGTACCACTGGCACATGACTATACGGATGCACCTGAGCAATTAGATTTGTCTTGGGTGTTGGCAAAGTTAAAACCGTTGCTTGAAAGTGAAGTACATTTAAAAGTAGGGCAAAACTTAAAATATGATGCTCATATCTTAAAGCATTATGATATTTCCTTACGCGGAGTTGCTTTTGATACCATGCTCGAATCCTATTGTTATAATAGTGTTGCTAGTCGTCATAACATGGATGCGTTAGCAGAGAAGTATTTAGCATTTAAAACAGTTCATTTTGAAGATATTGCGGGTAAAGGCAAAAAGCAGTTAACTTTTGATCAAATAGATATTGAACAAGCCGGTTTTTATGCGGCTGAAGATGCTGATATTACTTTACGCCTTCATCAGGCTATTTATGCTAAATTAAGCCAAAAAGAAAAACAGTTGGCGGTATTTACCGAGATTGAAATGCCACTCATGCCGGTGTTGACACAAATAGAGCACTATGGCGTATTGATCGATAGTGAAATGCTTGATCAGCAAAGCCATGTTATTGGTATGCGTTTAACCGAGTTAGAAATTCAAGCGCATAATTTAGCCGGACACAGCTTTAATTTAAGCTCACCAAAACAATTACAGCAAATTTTATTCGAAGAGCTAAAAATTCCTGTCGTTAAAAAAACGCCAAAGGGGGCACCTTCAACCGCGGAAGATGTTTTACAAGAGCTGGCATTAGATTATCCGCTTCCTAAAGTTATTTTAGAGCATCGTGGTTTAAGTAAATTAAAGTCAACTTATACAGACAAACTACCGTTAATGATCAATAGCAAAACAGGACGGGTACATACTTCATATCACCAAGCGGTAACAGCAACGGGGCGATTATCATCAACCGATCCTAATTTACAAAATATTCCAATTCGTACAGCAGAAGGTCGAAAAATAAGACAAGCCTTTATTGCGCCTAAAGATCATAAAATTGTCGCGATAGATTATTCACAAATTGAATTACGTATTATGGCGCATTTATCCAACGATACTGGTTTAGTCACCGCTTTTAGTGAGGGTCGAGATATTCATCGAGCTACTGCTGCTGAAATTTTTTCAGTCGCGCTTGATCAGGTCAGCAATGATCAGCGCCGCAGTGCTAAAGCGATCAACTTTGGTTTAATTTACGGCATGTCGGCTTTTGGATTATCAAAACAATTGGGTATTGGGCGTAAACAAGCGCAAGCGTATATGGATACCTATTTCGAGCGCTATCCGAAGGTATTAACTTATATGGAAGAAACTCGTAATTTAGCGCACCATCAAGGTTATGTTGAAACCTTGTTTGGCCGACGATTATATTTGCCTGATATTAATGCCAAAAATCAAATGCGTAAAAAAGCAGCGGAGCGGGCAGCAATTAATGCCCCAATGCAAGGAACCGCTGCCGACATTATTAAAAAAGCGATGTTAGTAGTTGCCCAATGGTTAGTAGAGCATGAAAATTTAAACATTAAAATGACGATGCAGGTACACGATGAGCTTATTTTTGAAATCCACCAAGACATCATTGATGACGTAGTGCCTACTTTAGTTGACTTGATGAATAATGCCGTGGAACTCAGTGTGCCGTTGATCGCAGAATTTGGTGTTGGTAACAATTGGCAAGAAGCACATTAAATACACGTTTAATAAATTATTATTGAGTGTGTGTAAGCAAACTATGAAATTTTTTGCAAATTAATCGGTTCTTTATAATTACCAACCGTGTGGATGGTAACACTGAATGATTTTCCTTTAAGTGTGCTTCATGACTTTGCCCCATTACATATTGCCGTCTTGATGGGGCCTTTTTTATTCTACGTAAAAAATAAATGTAAAAAAGCAACGAAAATGTAATTAAATTACTAAAAGTGGCTTTTATTCTTTACTTATTACTATTATCCACACTATAATTACCGCGTTCCTCTACGAGAACGTTTGTTGTATTATTTGTATGTTATAGCTCTCCTCATAGCTAATACGCCGACAGCTTTGCTGTCGGTTTTTTTTGCCTAAAAAAGCAAAGCAAAAATGTAATTTAATTACATTTTGACGAGTTTATTTTTTAAGTTTAGCTAACGCATCAGCAAAAGCGTTGCCCATAGCGGCATTTGCGGGTTCTTTTGGTTTACGAGTGGATCTTGATTTATGTTGTTGTGATTGATGTTTATGTGCTTTTTTCGGTTCAGTCGTTTGTTGATTTCTAGGAGCTGTTTTTTGAGTTGTTGGGGCTTGCTCATCTAAGCGCATGGTTAGGCTGATACGGTTACGCACAGTATCTATTTCTAAGATTTTAACTTTAACAATATCACCGGCTTTAACAACTTCGCGTGGGTCATTAATAAAGTTATTCGTTAAGGATGAAATATGTACTAAGCCATCTTGATGTACCCCAATATCAACAAAAGCACCAAAATTAGTGACGTTTGAAATAACGCCTTCGAGTAACATGCCAACTTGTAGATCATTTATAGAATTAATACCCTCTTTAAAAGTAGCTGTTTTAAATTCGGGACGCGGATCGCGTGCAGGTTTCTCTAATTCTTTAATAATATCTTTAAGGGTTAATTCACCAATACACTGAACAACTGAGTCGTTAATGTATTGATTAAAATTAATTTTTTTTAGTTGTTCACTGTTACCGATAAGACTGACAATATCAGTATTTAAATCCTTAACGATTTTTTCAACCACGGCATAACTTTCAGGATGCACCGCCGATTGGTCGAGTGGGTTTTTACCATGACGTATGCGTAGAAATCCTGCCGCTTGTTCAAATGCCTTTGGACCTAAACGGCTTACCTTTTTTAGTTCACTTCTATCATTAAAACGCCCTTGCTGATCTCTAAAATTAACAATGTTTTTTGCCATGGTTTTATTTAAACCCGACACGCGCGTTAATAAAGCCGTGGAAGCGGTATTTAAATCAACGCCAACCGCATTAACACAATCTTCGATCACATTATTGAGACATTGACTTAATTGACTCTGGCTAACGTCATGTTGATATTGACCAACACCAATGGCTTTGGGATCAATTTTAACTAATTCAGCCAATGGATCTTGCAAACGACGAGCAATAGAGACTGCGCCACGTAATGAAACGTCTACATCAGGAAACTCCTTGGCAGCAAATTCTGATGCTGAATAAACTGAAGCGCCTGCTTCACTAACGATCACTTTGGTCGGCCGAACGACATTAGTACTTGGTGCTAATAAAGTAATAGCTTCGGCAATCAACTT
Organism: uncultured Pseudoalteromonadaceae bacterium; assembly: GCA_964629005.1. Lineage (GTDB taxonomy): Bacteria > Pseudomonadota > Gammaproteobacteria > Enterobacterales > Alteromonadaceae. The sequence goes on from CAZVPC010000003.1 coordinate 19,103, forward strand.
GTCACTTTCACGCGAAGCGGTGCCGTTGCCAATAGCAATGAGTTCAATTTTGAACTGTTTGCATAAATTGATTATCGTACGTACCGACTTGTCCCAATTATTTTGTGGTGCATGCGGGAAAATAGTCACGGTATGTATCAGCTTTCCGGTGCTATCAACCACAGCTAACTTACAGCCAGTACGCTGACCAGGATCTAATCCTAACGTTACTTTTGCCCCTGCTGGTGCTGCCATTAATAAATCGCTTAAATTGGTTGCAAAGACTTTTATAGAATCTAATTCAGCTTGTTCACGTAATTTGCCAAGTAATTCTGTTTCAAGCGACAAACTTAATTTTATTTGCCAACTTAAATGTACCACTCTTGTTAAGAAAGCTGCTCCTGCCTGCTGAGATAAGCGCAAATGATAATGCTCTAAAATAATTTGCTCAGTGCTAGCCACGGCTGATTTGTCTTGGTGGGGGTCAACATGTAAACTTAGTTGCAGTAAACCTTCGTTTCGCCCTCTAAACATGGCTAAGGCACGGTGTGAGGGTACTTTTCTTAATAATTCACTGTGTTCAAAATAATCGCGATATTTTGCCGCTTCTTGCGTTTTGGCTTTGACTACCTTGCTGGTTAAATGTGCTTGTTTTAATAGATGTTTGCGCAGTTTTGCTAATAAATCAGCATCTTCGCTAAAGCGCTCCATTAAAATAAAACTAACCCCTTCGAGTACTGCCTTGTTATCAGCAAAACCTGCTTCGTTATTAATAAAAGCTTGTGCTTCATTTTCAGGATCAAGGTGAAAATTGCCAAATAATTTATTGGCTAACGGTTCAAGCCCCGCGGTAATAGCAATTTGTCCTTTGGTACGGCGTTTTGGACGATACGGTAGGTATAAATCTTCTAAACGAGTTTTATTATTCGCTTGTTCAATTTTTATTTTTAACTCAGCGGTTAATTTCCCTTGTTGTTCAATGTTAGTCAAAATTAGTTGACGACGACTGACCAAATCACGTAAATAACTTAAGCGTTGTGCAAGGTGACGTAAATGATTGTCATCTAAACCTTGTGTAGCTTCTTTGCGATAACGGGCGATAAATGGCACGGTAGCACCATCATCTAATAAGGCAATAGCCGCATTAATTTGCGTGGTTTTAACACTAAGTTCGTTAGCAATTTGCTCGGCAATTGAGTTCATGTAAGCAGAGATCCTAAAAGCAAGTTTATAAGAATAAATTTTGAGCGAGATTTTAAATTATTTATCGTGTTAAACAAAGTTTTTTAATGTACATAAGGGGGTCTTTAGATTTTATCCGATATTAATGGCACTAAGGTAGTAAATAAAAATTTTTGATCTTCAGTTAAAGTAACACGATAATTTGTTGTTTTGAGAATGCTTAATATGTTAAAAAATAAAACTGCATTAATCACTGGATCAACCAGTGGCATTGGTTTAGCAACCGCACATGTGCTAGCCGAGCAAGGTATAAACTTAATTATGCATGGTTTAATGAGTGACGAAGAAGGTAATAAACTCGCTCACAAATTTTCAAGTCAATATAAAATAAATACTATATTTGATGGTACAAACTTAATGGACTCAACCGCGATCAATAATTTTATGGGTAGAGCGATCAATGTTATGGGTAGTATTGATATTTTAGTTAACAATGCAGGCATTCAACACACTGAAAGCATTGATACTTTTCCAGAAAACAAATGGGATGCCATTATAGCAATTAACTTAACCGCAGCTTTTCATACCATTCAAAAATCATTACCAACGATGAAGACAAATGGCTGGGGACGAATTATCAATATCGCCTCGGTGCACGGATTAGTCGCCTCAAAATATAAAGCGGCTTATGTTGCAGCAAAACACGGCATTGTCGGCTTAACCAAGGTAGTTGCTTTAGAATGCGCTGAACAAGGCATTACCGCCAATGCAATTTGCCCCGGCTGGGTTGATACCCCACTAATTAACCATCAAATCTCACAACTGGCTACCAAAAATGATGTTGATTTTGCGCAAGCAAAATACGATTTAGTAACCGCCAAACAACCGCTACCCGAAATGATGGATGCTCGCCAAATTGGCGAATTTATTTTGTTTTTATGTAGCGATAGCGCTCGCAGCATTACGGGTTCAGCCTTGCCAATGGATGGCGCTTGGACGGCACAATAATAATGAAGTAATTAACATTATTTTACTTTATAACCTTGGCTAGGATGATTAGGCGTTGTCGGAAAGGCGAGTACTAATTGTTGCTTTTTTAACATAGGACTTAAATAATTCTTTCTAAGCGTATCAGTATTTCTACCTAGTAATTCAGCCAACTGTGCAAGTTTTAAATACTTGTCGCCAGACTTATTACACAGCGCTATTATAGTTGTTTCCACATCTTCTCGTTTGGCTCTATAATTGCCATCACGCATTGGGGTCGCAATCTCTAACAGCTCTTTCCATAACACTTTTTCTTGAATACCCGAAGTACCCTGAGAAAATCCCGGACTTTCAGCTTTTAACTCCGGACTTTCAGCTTTTAACTCCGGACTTTCAGAAAATAAAGATAACTGGCTTAAATCAGGTGATGAAATAAAGGTTATATTTTTACCAGCGTCATTATCTGGTGTCGGGATTTCAATACCTTTTAAATGATAAATTTTACCCTTATTTACACCCGAGGATGAAAGATAGTTTGTTTTAACTAAATTTGATAATGCTAAGGTTACATCTCTTGTGTGTACCGACGTTAAGGCGCTAATTCGATCATGGTTAAACCATGACTCGGTTGCAGCAGTTATTAATATTGAACGCTTTAATTCATCTAACTCTTTATATTTTAAACCAAATAATTCAATTAACTTAGTATGCATTTCTTCTGATACTAGATTTACCATTCGCAACTCTAATAATGTCTGTTCAGGATAATCTTTCTCATACAAGTTAGGCGTTTGCCATTTTTGTACTCGACAATTACTATAAATCTTAGGCACACCAGAGCCTGCTTTTTCACTGAGCAGATTATGACTAATTTTCTGTTGATTATTAATAACATCCCAAATATTTTTGATCAAAGTGGCCGGATTATTGATGCCTTGAATTGTAAATCGGCCTTTCTTTTCCTTAATTCCAAGCAGTATTTCTCCACCACGAGTATTGGCGAATGCACTATAGCTTTCCCACATATCATTAGGAACAGCACCATTGCCATCTTTACCACCAGCAAGTTTGCATTCAAGTTCTGAATTCTCTTGTAAAAATGCTATATTAAATGTGCTATCTAAGTTTGAATCAGGCATATAAAAGGCAATTACTGTTCTTAATTTAATTCACTTAATTCATTGTAAAAGAAATACAAAATATTTACAGAAAAATTATGTCACTGCGCCTAATCGTCAAATATATTTACCAAAAAGCAAATAATACTCAGTTAATAAAGACTTTGAAATTATGTAAGTTCAAGCCTTAATAAAATCACCAATCAACTGATACGTTTGTTGGCATTCGTCAACCACTAAAGCGTCAAGCAACATATACGCGTGGATCATGTTACTAAATGAATGATGCTTAACCTTCACCCCTGTTTTAGCAACGGCTTTAGCATAGGCAATACCTTCGTCGCGTAATGGATCGCACCCTGCGGTGATCACTAATGTTGCGGGTAGTTTTTTCCCTATGTTGCTGATCATTGGCATAAACAAGGGCGAAGCATTCTGCATGGGTTCATTATGAATAAAATAGTGGGCAAAGTACCAAGCAATTTTTTCTTTTTCGAGTAAAAAACCAGTACCATTTTCGTCAATAGAAGCATGGCTCATGGTGTAATCTACGCTAGGATAAACCAGAATTTGTTTGTCAATTTTTAACAAGGGATCAAACAAACTTAAACTCGCTAAAGTTGTACAAATAGCACCTCCACCACTATCACCAGCAATATAAACTTGTTGGTTAAACTGTACCTTAGTCAATACCTGTTGATAGTTCATTAGTGCAAAAATACAGTCGTCAATACCCGCAGGATAGGGATGCTCTGGTGCCAAACGATATTCTACCGCGATCACCACGCAATGCCCGGCTATAGCAATTTTACGACTAACAGCGTCGTACAAAGCAATATTACCGCACATATGCCCGCCACCATGATAATGCAAAACAACGGGCAATTTTTGTTTCGGTGCTGGGCTATATATACGCACCGGTATTTTATAAGCGCCAGCAACTAATTCAGTCGCTTGGTAATACTCAAGAGGCTCTCCTTCACCAATAAACACCGCAAATTTTTCAATGTTTTGTCTGGCAAGCTCTGGCGTATAAACAAGGCCATTTTTTTTAGCGTCACGTAAACTACTGTTGGCCTGTTCGAGAAAAGGCTTTAATTTTTCAGCAACTATGCCTCGCATGATGACTCCTTTTGCTCTAGTACTAACTTATCTGAAGCGTGTTTACCGGTTTCTGGAATGAAAAAACTACCAATAAAGAATGTTGAACTGAGTAACGAAATAAGTATAAAAGCTTGAGTAAAATCCCCCTGATTAATATCAACCAACAGACCAAACAGCCATAAAACCAAGGTCGCAACACTATAACTAATGGAGTAAAAAAGACTAAATATCACGGTGATTTTTTTACTTGTCATTTTGGGTAATTCATGGGGAATAGTCACCAAAGCGGTAACAGGAAAAAAGATAAAAAACCCCAGCGCCATTGCAGACAACGTTTGCAACCACAGGTAAGTGCTAAATGATAAACCCACCACGGTGATCACCACCATTAGGCCTGACCAGCGAATAACGGGAATACGCAACGGGTATTTTTTACTGTAAATAATACCCGCTAAAGTACCAATAATACCAAAACCTATCACCCAAGAACTTTGACTAATGCCCGCCTGAGGATAAAAAGTAAATAAACAAATATAAAAAGCCAACAAACCAGAATAAGCTAACGCATAAGCCCAGTTAAATTTGTCTTTGAAACCATCGATATACCGATAAGTATCATTTGCTTGCTGCGCTTGATCAATTTGCTCATTCTCTACACTAGGCATTTTTACCAACAACCAAGCTAATGCGAGGATCATAGTGACTAATGAAAAAGTGATCAGCGTGTTCTGCCAGCTACCCGTTAAGTTATTAAAGTAGTTCATTTGCCATAAAATAATGCCGGTACCCACATTAAAAGCAACCGCATTTAAACCGTTAATCGTTGGTCGTTCAGCAATAGTAAACCACGACATTACAATTGGATTGAAATATACAATCATTAATGCGCCACCTAGCCCCATTAAAAATCGACTGATTAATAACAATTCATAGTTTGGCGCTAACGGCGTTAATATTCCAATGGCAATCAAAATACCGGCGACAAAAAAGGCTTTTTTAATACCCAGTATTAACGCTAAAGCCGCGGCAATAAAAGTACCAACAATTTTAGCAAAAGTTACTGCGCCACTAATAAAGCTTGCTGAGGCTAAGCTGTTTATTTGCATTGTAGACATTATTTGATTCATGCTGGCCGTACCGCCCACCCAAGCCATAGCAAACAACACATAACTGCTAAAAACTATTGCTTCAACAAGGTATTTATTACTGATATTAATAGACAAATTTTTCATAAAGGATCATTAAAATATTACTTAAACTAAGCAAAATATTAACGTAAGGTAGGTTAAAAATAAGTACTACCTTAGTTCACTACTGACTAAGATGGCTTAGCGTTATGCTGGTTATTAACTTTTTTACGGCAATTAAATAACTATTATTAATAAAGGAATACTCTGTGTTTACCTGGTTATCGTTAGATACATGGCTCGTGACATTTTTATCTATTGCTTATTTAGCTGTGCTTTTTGTTGTCGCCCATTGGGGTGAAAATCAGGCTAAAAACAAATGGTTAAGCAGACCTTGGATCTACAGCTTATCGCTTGGTGTTAGTTGTACCTCATGGGCATTTTACGGTACCGTTGGCCAAGCCGTTACTACTGGAGCTTGGCTTGCACCCGTTTATATTGGCTCTATTTTATGCTTCATTTTAGCTTGGCCAATGTTGATAAAAATGCTGCAAATAACCAAGCA
>CAZVPC010000003.1:25264-37318 GCA_964629005.1 uncultured Pseudoalteromonadaceae bacterium
ATATTGCCACAGCAATTTCATTTGATCATGATAGAAAATCATCATCAAAAAGAATTACAAACAGCACGCTGGCTATACCCTTTATATTTATTGTTGATCAATGTCTTCGTGCTTCCTATCGCTATAGCAGGGCAATTAACTTTTCCTGGCGGTAGTGTTGATGCCGACACTTATGTATTAACCATTCCATTGTTTTATCAACAAGCATGGTTAGGGGTAGTGGTTTATATTGGTGGTTTAGCCGCGGCAACTAGCATGGTAATTGTTGCAGCGATTGTATTAAGTACCATGATATCCACTGAAATATTAAATCCGCTGATGTTACACTTTCGTTTATTTAATAGTAAAAAAGCGCCGCAACTCTCGGGGTTATTTTTAAATTTACGCCGTTTTGCTATCGCCATTATTTTACTACTTGCCTTTGCTTTTGAACGGCTAATAGATCAACAAAATCACCTCGCCAGCATCGGTTTGTTATCTTTTGTGTTATTAGCACAATTTGCACCTGCGGCCATTGGTGCCTTGTACTGGCGCAAAGCCACAGCAAAAGCGGCATTAACGAGCCTCCTTGTGGGCAGTTTTGTTTGGCTGTACACCTTGCTACTACCAACATTAATGCCCGATGTTGCATGGGTAACTAATGGCTTGTTTGGGCTGCACTATTTAATACCTACGGCCTTATTTACCGTCGATTTTCTTGATCCTGTTAGCCACGGTGTTTTTTACAGTTTGTCGGCAAACCTAGCTTGTTATATTTTTATTTCATGGTTTAGCCACCGCAGTGTCGGTGAAAAACTGCAAGCTGAATTATTCCTTAATAAAAAAATCAGTCGGCTTGAGCGCCATTTATCAACCACCGACTTAACTCGCTTATTAAGGCGTTTTATCAACCAAAAAGCCGCCGATGGCTTATTAAGCTACGCCAAACAAAATAGTAATGATCATCAAGCATTAATTGACCATACCCGCTTACAACTTTCAGGCGTGTTAGGCTCCGCATCTACCCGTATGGTAATGAAAGCTGCGTCATTCACGCAAGATACTAACGAAGAATTACCCCTAGAAGATGTTATTAGTATTGTTGACGAAGCCAGCCAACTATTTGAATTTAACAGAGAATTATTGCAAGCAGGGGTTGAGAATATTGAGCAAGGCATTAGTGTTGTTGATGCCGATATGCGTTTGGTCGCATGGAATCAACGTTATATAAAATTACTCAATTATCCTGAAAATTTTGTCACCGTTGGTAAACCTATTGCTGAATTGATCCGTTACAATGCCGAACAAGGGGTGATCACGGGTAAAGAAATTGAGCCCTTAATAACTCGCCGACTCAAACACATGCGCCAAGGCAATAGCCATTATTTTCAACGCGAAATGCCTAGTGGTATCGTTTTAGAAATTCGCGGCCAAGCCATGCCTGGTGGCGGTTTTGTTAGTACTTTTGCTGATATTACCGCACATATTAAAGCAGAGAGAGCCTTACAAAAGGCCAATGAAAATTTGGAAAAACGTGTTGAAATTCGCACCCAAGAATTAGCCAAGGCCAAAGCAGAAGCCGAGGCTGCTAATAGCAGTAAAACTCGATTTTTAGCCGCCGCAAGCCACGACTTAATGCAACCATTTAATGCACTAACCTTATTCACTTCGGTGTTATCACAAAAAACCAAGAATACTGAATTAGAAACCATTACCAACAACATAAGTGATTCGTTGGTCGCTGCTGAGGCACTGTTGTCAGATCTAGTTGAAATATCGAAGCTTGATAGCGGTTATTATCACGTTAATAAATCAGTATTTGCTCTGAACGATTTATTAATACCATTACAGCAAGAATTTTCTGCTTTAGCGGCAACTAAAAATATTGATTTTCATTTTCAAGCAACCCGTTGTTTTAGCAACTCAGACAAAAATCTGTTACGCCGTATTGTGCAAAACTTTTTAAGCAATGCGTTTAACTATTGCCAACAAGACAACCATACCAGCAAGGTGCTTTGTGGCGTAAAACGAGCGGGTAATTTTTTGCGCATTGAAGTATGGGATAATGGCGCAGGGATAGCAGCAGATAAACAAGCGCTAATATTTAAAGAATTTGAACGTCTCAGCCACAAACAAGAACAACCGGGATTAGGGCTTGGTTTGGCAATATGTGAACGCATTGCAAACATACTCGACACACCAATTACATTAATCTCACAACTGGGTAAAGGCACCTGTTTTAGTGTTAAAATACCCTTGGTTAGTCCTCCTGTAAACATAAAAAGAACTCATAATGTTGAGAATGTAACCAGTGGTTTTATTGATAAAAAAGCTTTTAATCAAGATACTATTCAAGATACTATTTTAGTCATAGACAACGATCCGCTGGTGTTAAAAGCGATGCATTCGTTGTTAGATAATTGGGGGTTTATGGTATTACTTGCCAATAATGAGCACAGTATTAAGCAACTTTTTGCTGGCAATAATAAAACACCTAATCTTATTATTGCCGATTATCATTTAGACGATAACGTTAATGGCGTTGATTTAGTGCAGCAATTATTAATCAACAAGCAATGGTCGCTACCATGCATTGTTAATTCTGCCGACCCTTCTGAGCAAGTACGACAACACACCAGTGACGCGCAATTTTATTTTATTCGCAAACCGATCAAAAGTATTGCATTGCGGCGTTTAATACGAAAGCTCATATCGCGCTAAATCATTGAGTTAAAGTTCTTCGTTTTCATCGGGGGTTAGTTTTAGTTGCTGATAAGCCAAGCCGGCTAAGGTGCGATTGTTAACATTGAGTTTTAATAAAATAGCAGACACATGTTTTTTAACCGTGGTTTCTTTGATCTTAAGATCATAAGCAATTTGCTTGTTTAATTGTCCGTCGGCGATCATCGTTAATACGGTGTATTGTTGCGGGGTAAGGTGAGCTAACTGTTTAGCAAGTTGCTGGTTTTTTTCAGTGTTCTTCTGCTCTTGGTTAAGATCAATATTTTTTGGTAACCAAATATCACCATTTAAAACACATTTAATAGCTTCACTAATGGTGGTTAAATCAGAGCATTTAGGGATAAACGCCGCAGCACCAAACGCAATGGCTGTTTGCATTATTTTAGGGGTATTATCAGATGAAACCATGATCACAATTAAATCGGGATAATGGTTTTGTAACTGCGTTAAGCCGGTAAAGCCATCGTTACCGGGCATATGTAAATCAAGAAAAACAATTTCTAGCGAGTCATATTGTTCAATATGGGTAATTAAATCCGCAAAATTATCGGCTTCAAGAATCGCAGGTTGATCGATACAGACCTGTACCGCTTGTTTAAGCGCACTACGAAACAAAGGATGATCGTCAGCAATAACTACGGTAGGGTTGTTCATCGCATTCACCTTTTAATGCATTTAGGGGTAATCGTTGCTTGTTCACATCCCTGTGATCATAACGCTCGTTTCGAACAAATATTAAAATTCATAACCTATAGTAAAGCTAATAGTTTGTGGATCGCCATAATAACCAATTACGGTGTCTTCTAAACCTAAACCTCTAAAGTTATAACCGGCAATGCGATACTTCTTATCAAAGACGTTTTTTGCTTGTAACGACGCTGTCCAATTACTTTCAGCATGATAAAAAACAATACCAACATTAACTAAAGTATAAGCCTTTTGATCTAAGTCTTGTGAAGGCGCTTCAAATATTTGTGTATCACCACGATAAGCAACATTTGAGGTGAAGATAAAGTCACCTATTTCAGCCACATAATCATAACTTAAACCTGCATTTATGCTCCAGTCTGGTGTGTTAGCAATGCCCAATTCATTGGCCTGATCAACGTTTTCGCCTGTGGTTGGGTCAACATTAATAAACTCAATAAATTTAGCATCAATATAACCTAAACCTAGGTTCAGCGTTAAGTTATCCGTAGAGGCATAAGTCCCCTCTAATTCAAAGCCTTGTATTCTAGCTTGGCCTGCATTAACTACCCGAGCAACAAAGTTGTCGTTACTGGTAGCGCGTTGCACAGTAACCTGCATATCTTGATAATCTGAATAAAAATAGGTGGCGTTTATACGTAAATTATCGGTTGGCTCGCTTTTAAAGCCAATTTCATAGGTATCAACAACTTCAGGATTAAAAGCTTTGTTACCTTCAGGATCTTTAGCTATATCGGCACGCATATTAAAACCACCCGATTTAAAGCCATTGGCGTAAGAAAGGTAATACATTAAATCATCATTAGCTTGATATTCAACCCCAACGCGCGGAGAAAAATGCGTGAACGTTTCTTTGTTGGTGAATTTATTATCAGGATTTATTGGCGTAGCATCACCTGCGGCTAAATTGCCCGGATAAACCGTTTGAAAGAAAGTGTACTTATAAACATCCGCATCTTTTTTATCGCTAGTATAACGACCACCGACGGTCATCGACCATTGTTTGCTTAAATCAAATGATGCTTGGCCATACGCGGCAAGGCTTTTAGTATTAGTACAACCGCCATTTTCTAGGGTAAAGCTCGGCAAGCCGATGGCTTTGCCTAATACTTCTAATTGCACATCAAAAGCACCACAAGCTTTACCGTCATAATAATAAACACCACCTACGGCGGTAATTTCCTCGCCAACATAACTTAATTGTAACTCTTGAGTAAATTGTTCATCATCATAGACTGCAGGCACATCAAATGATTTTAGTGCGGTATTATCAAAATCAATATTGGTTTGGGTATCTCCCGTACGACTTGCGGTTACCGATTTAAAGCTTAAAGCATCATTTATGCTCCAGTCAATGGTTAACGATGTGCCTGATGTTTTAACTTTGTTGGTGGTAGGTAAGCTAATATCAGAGTCAAAAACGTTATCATAAGGTTGTTGCCCCGTTAACAAACTAGGTACTAAACGATAACCACCTTTAGCGTTCGAGTCATCAATGGTATTGTCATAACTCAAACGAAAAAATAAATCATCGCTGGCATGATATTCAACATTTAAGCGGCCGGCAAAAATATCTTTGTTGTAATTTTCTTCACCGGTATTTCTAAACTTACCAAAGCCATCACGGTTTAAACTGGCAACCGCACCACCAATATAAAGTTGGTCATTTAAAAACGACATTTGTCCCGCGGCTTTATAATCGTTGGCAGTATAGCTACCAAAGGTTGCACTTAGGCTTAACTCATTATCTCCGGTCATTTTTTTAGTAATATATTTCATCGCACCACCAATGGTATTTTTACCATAAAGTGTTCCTTGGGGGCCGCGTAAAATTTCAATGCGTTCAACATCTAATATTTCCATTACCGCACCTTGTGGGCGGGCAATATAAACATCATCGACATAAATACCGACACCGGGTTCAAATCCCCACAGCGGATCTTGCTGACCAATACCTCGAATATAAGCCGTAAGGGTTGAACTGGTTCCTCGACTAACTTGTAACGTGGTATTGGCGGCATATTGTTGAATGTCAGTAATATTAGTCATACCGTTTTCAGCAAGATCACTCGCACCAATAGAGGTAACTGAAACAGGAACTTGTTGAAGATTTTCAACGGTACGACGTGCGGTCACTTCGATACGTTCAAGCCCAGAGGCTTTGATCTCTTTTTTTTCTGCTGTTGATGCTTGCTCTTCAGCGGCATAGCCTATATTGGATACTAATGCTGTGGTTATCGCTAAGGCGAGTGTGTTTAATTTGATGCTTTGTTTCATAGAGCTACCCTTGTTTTAATTATAATCGGTCGTTTTTTATGCGACGCTTATCTTGTTACTGACTCTATAACAAAAAACAAAAAAAATAATTTGTACTATAGTACCATGCACATTAATTATTGATTTAAATGCATTTTAATGGGGTTCTCCCATTAAACCCCAAAATTCTATAATACTAACGGCCGCACTTATGGGGGCGGCAACTAAAAATGGAGCCACACTACCGCCTGCTTTTATATGAGAATTCACTGCCATGCCATGAGTAAAATTATCAATTTCAATCTGCTCAACTTGAACTAAACCGTTAATATCTTGCCATTGTTTTAGGTGATAACCATTTTTAGACAAAAGCTTGCTGTTTTTTAATTGCATTAAAGCAGCCCATTGCTTGGCCAAATATTGACCATTTTTCGGATTAACAATAGTGTCTTTACTTCCTGTAAAAACAATCAATTTCGGCCAATGAGTATTTTTAGCATTTAATTTTTTAGCTAATTGCGTTAATTCAGAAACCGTTTGTGAGGGACCACTGCGCATACAAGCAATTGCTTTAATCAAGCCATCGGCACAAGGATAAGGAATACCCGCAATAACAGCGCCAGCAGTAAACAATTCAGGATAATTCACCAACATCGCACTCGCCATAGCGCCACCAGCAGAAAGCCCGACAATATAAATATTTTGTACTGACGCTTGTTTTTGCAAGGTTAAGATCATATTTTTAATCGACAAGCTTTCACCAATATCTTTGCGATTGTCATCTGAAAACCAGTTAAAACATGATTTAAAATTATTTTTTGCTGATTGTTGCGGCACCAGTAAAACAAAATTATGCTGCTGCGCAAGTTCAGCTAAACCACTTTGTTTGGCTAGTTGTTCGCCATTTTGCGCACAACCATGCAATAACACCACCAGTGATGATGTTTTTTGTTGTTGATCGTGTGGCATGAAATAGCTCGCACTAAGCTCGCCGGGGTTGGCTGAAAAATTACGCAGATCTTCAAAAATGGATGAGGTTGTCGCTAAAGATAGGGAGGAAAAACCTAACGCCATAATAATAAATAAACAGTAAATAACTGAAAGGTTTTTAGATGCTCGTGGGCAAAATATTTTTTTTAATGTTTTTAGATACATAAATAAACAATCTAAGTAAATGATTGCTTAATACTGGCGTACTTTAGTTAGAGTTAACAATGCTACTTTAGTACCCTTTTGAAACGAGTAAGAGATGCTCGTAATAAAACATCACAACCGGATAAAGTAAGGGATTGCGATCAAAATAATACCGACGACGATCAATACCATGACATTAGGCATAAAGTAGGGAAAGGCAAAGAGTGCTAATCCAGTGCATAGGGGGACAATAGCTCGCTGTCTTTTTCCATAAATAAAAAAACCACTGCCTATGCCGCCAAAAAGAACACTCCAAAGCATTATTGAAGTACTATCCATTTAAACACCCCTTAAATTTTCGGTTAATTTAGTGATACCATCATTTGATCAGCGTTTCTTATCCAGCCAAAAACGCCTGATAACTTGGATTTTGGGTTTCTTCTTGGTATTGGTAGCCCAGTTCTTTTAAATGACGGAAAAAATCTAATTGCTGTTCGTCACTTACTTCAAAACCCGCCAACACTTGCCCAAAAGCCGCACCATGATTGCGATAATGAAAAAGCGTAATATTCCAGTGCTCACCCAAAGTATCGAGAAATTTTTCTAGGGCGCCGGGATATTCCGGAAATTCAAAACTAAAAAGTCGCTCTTGCGTTATTTGCTGAGCGCTACGAGCGCTGCCATTACCGCCAACCATATAACGAACATGTAATTTTGCCAGTTCATTCTCAGTAAAATCTTCTACTTGATAATTAGCCCCATGCAATGAGGCAATCAATTGCTGGCGTTCATTTTCAGCAGAAGTTAGTCGTATACCCACAAATATTTGTGCTTGTTTTTCATTGTGCCCTGAGTGGTTACTTGAGTGGCTATTACTGGCATAACGGTTGCCCGCATAACGATAGTTAAATTCGGTGATCACGCGGCCACCAATGGCTTGACAAAATTTGCGAAAACTGCCTTTTTGTTCGGCAATACTTACCGCCAAAATCGCTTCTTTTTGTTCGCCCAATTCACAACGCTCTGAAACATAACGCAAACTGTGAAAATTCATGTTGGCACCCGAAAGTATGGCCACCATGGTTTGTTGCTGCTCACTAATGGGTAGAGTCTTGTTTTGACAATACTTGGTTAAGCCTGCCAACGACAAGGCTCCCGCAGGCTCAGCAATAACGCGGGTTTGTTCAAATATATCTTTAATTGCGGCGCAAATTTCATCACTACTTACGGTGATCACCTCATCGCAAAACTGCTGAATTAACGCAAAGGTTTTTTCACCAATACGTTTAACCGCCACACCATCAGCAAATATTCCCACTTGATCTAAATCTACAGGTTTACCCGCTTTCAGTGCTGCTTGTAAACACGCGGACTCTTGCGCTTCAACGCCTATAATTTTTATTTCAGGCTTTAATTGTTTTAAATAAACCGCCATGCCCGCGAGTAAACCACCGCCACCAACGGGCACAAACACCACCTCGGTATGCGGTTGTTGCTGTAACAACTCTTTTGCTACCGTGCCTTGTCCAGCAATAACATCAATATCATCAAAAGGATGGATCATGGTTTTTTGTTCAACTTGAGCATATTCAAGCGCCGCGGCTTGTGCTTCGTTATAACTTTTACCCACTAAACGTACTTCGGCGCCAAAGCGGCGCACGTTATCAACCTTAATATCAGGCGTGGTAATGGGCATTACAATGGTCGCTTTTATGCCGAGTTTATTAGCGGCTAACGCTAAACCTTGCGCATGATTACCCGCCGAGGCGGCAATAACGCCATGAATACATTGTTGCTCGGTTAAGCTAGCTAACTTGTTGTAAGCGCCACGTAATTTAAACGAATGTACCGGCTGTTGATCTTCTCGTTTTAAAAAAATGTGCTGCTTTAAACGGCTCGATAACTTAGTTAATGGCGTTAAATCTGTTTCCACGGCAATATCATAAACAGGTGCCAGTAAAATGCGCCGTAAATAATCTAAACCAACATCGTGATATTGTTTCATTTCTGCACTCGATATTTTTAGTTGTTCTGGTGCCATGGCCTATTCGCCATCAAGTAGGGCGCGATTGCGCACCGCACCTTTGTCGGCACTGGTGGCTAACATCGCATAATTTTTTAACGCATAGCTGATTGGTCGCACTCTATCTTTGGGTTGCCACGCTTGTTTGCCTTTGGCTAACATCACCGCTCTACGTTGCTCTAATGCTTCATCACTTAATTGTACTTTTATCACGCGCTTAGGGATGTCGATTTCAATCATATCACCCTGCTCTATTAAGGCAATAACACCACCGTCAGCGGCTTCGGGCGACACATGACCAATAGATAAACCCGATGTACCGCCAGAAAAACGACCATCGGTAATTAACGCACAAGCTTTACCTAAACCCATTGATTTTAAATAGGTGGTTGGATACAACATTTCTTGCATGCCCGGCCCACCTTTAGGGCCTTCGTAACGAATTACCACCACTTCGCCAGCAATCACTTTACCGTCAAGAATGCCCGCAACGGCATCATCTTGGCTTTCAAAAACATGCGCCGCACCAATAAAGGTTAGGTTGTCGTTTGATACACCAGCGGTTTTAACAATACAGCCATCAGCGGCAATATTACCTTTTAATACCGCTAAACCGCCATCTTGCGAAAAGGCAAATTCTCGGCTGCGAATACAACCATTTTCTCTATCGTCATCTAAACTAGCCCAGCGACAGTCTTGGCTAAAAGCTTTAGTGGTGCGTATACCCGCAGGGCCGGCACGATAAAAATCTTTAATACCTTGATCTTCAGTCACCATGACATCGTATTTCGCTAATAGCTCTGCCAAGGTTGTACCTAACACATTTACGGTATCGGTTTTTAATAAATTTGCCCGCGCTAATTCCGCTAAAATAGCGATCACGCCACCCGCACGATGTACGTCTTCCATATGATATTTTTGCGTTGACGGCGCCACTTTACATAAATGCGGCACTAATCGCGACAATCGGTCCATATCGTCCATGCTGAAATCAATTTCTGCTTCTTGCGCGGTGGCTAATAAGTGTAATACCGTATTGGTAGAGCCGCCCATGGCAATATCTAAGCACATCGCATTTTCAAAGGCGGCTTTATTGGCAATATTGCGCGGCAAAGCGCTGGCATCGTCTTGTTGATAATAGCGATTAGCTAACTCAACAATTTGTGCGCCTGCCTGTAAAAATAGTTGCTCTCTGTCTTTATGGGTTGCCAGCATTGAACCGTTACCCGGCAGTGCTAAACCTAAAGCTTCGGCTAAACAGTTCATTGAGTTAGCGGTAAACATTCCTGAGCAAGAACCACAGGTAGGACAGGCTGAACGCTCTATTTGATCGCTAGTTTGGTCACTCACACTAGGATCGGCTCCTTGGATCATCGCATCGACTAGATCGAGTTTGATAATTTGATCGCTCAATTGTGTTTTACCCGCTTCCATCGGCCCGCCAGAAACAAATATAACGGGAATATTCAAACGCATTGCCGCCATCATCATACCGGGAGTGATTTTGTCACAATTTGAAATACACACCATGGCATCGGCACAATGGGCATTCACCATATATTCAACCGAATCAGCAATTAAATCACGAGAAGGTAAACTATAAAGCATACCGCTATGCCCCATGGCAATGCCGTCATCAATAGCAATGGTATTAAATTCTTTGGCGACACCACCCGCTTTTTCAATAGCGCCAGCAACCAGTTGCCCCATGTCTTTTAAATGCACATGACCGGGCACAAATTGTGTGAACGAATTCACCACCGCAATAATGGGTTTACCAAAGTCGTTATCGGTCATACCGGTTGCTCGCCAAAGTGCGCGAGCGCCAGCCATATTACGACCTTGAGTAGAGGTTGCCGATCTTAATTTTGCCATGGTGTTGTTGATTCCATTTAAAGAGTTGTTTTCGTTTAAAGACTTTTTTGTAGGTCGATACTCGCCTCGACACTTTTGCCCTGACTAGCTATGTTCGTAACGACCTATGACAGGATAATGCTAAAAGTTAATTATTTAACCGCTTCTAACCAGCCCCATTTGTCTTCGGTGCTGCCGTCAAAAATACCGAAAAAGGCATCTTGTAACTTTTTGGTGATCGGGCCGCGTGAGCCTGATCCAACAGGTAAACCATCAACCGATTTAACCGGAACAATTTCAGTGGCGGTGCCAGTCATAAAGAATTCATCGGCTAAATAAAGCGCTTCTCGTGAGATGGTTTCTTCACGCACTTCATAACCTAACTCTTTGGCGAGTACAAACACGCTATCGCGAGTTAAGCCTTGCAAAATTGAAGCACTGCCCGGCGGTGTATAAATAATGCCTTTACGCACTAAAAATAAATTTTGTCCGGCGCCTTCGCTGATTTGGTTATTAATGTCCATAGCAATGCCTTCGGTATAACCGTGACGACCTGCTTCCATAGAAATTAATTGTGAAGACAAATAATTACCGCCCGCTTTTGCCGCAGTTGGCATAGTATTTGGCGCTAAGCGATTCCAGCTAGAAACACCCACATCAACGCCATTTTCAATGGCATCAGCACCTAAATATGCTTCCCAACTAAAAGCTGCGATCATTAAATCAGCAACAGCATCGGCTGGCGGACGTAAACCCATACCAACATCACCTAAAAACGCTAATGGGCGTAAATAAGCGGCATCTAATTTGTTGCCTACAACTGAATCTTTACAGGCTTGCATTACTTCTTCATGCGTAAAAGGGATGTTCATACGATAAATTTTTGCGGAATCGAATAAACGGTCAATGTGTTCTTTTAAACGAAAAATGCAAGTGCCTTTATGGGTGTTGTAAGCACGAATGCCTTCAAACACTGATGAACCATAATGTAGAGCGTGGCTCATTACATGCACGGTAGCATTTTGCCAAGGGATGAGTTCACCATTAAACCAAATGAGTTCTGCGTTTACTTTTGCCATTTTTTTTACCTAATAATCAGTTTTATAATCTATAGTTTGCGCTTATCTTTAAGCCTGACAAACTGTTAGAGCGCTATTGTCAACCTTGATGTCGGTAATGTCGATCAGTTTATGTAACTGATACTGTAACTGTTCAATTGAATTTTTGCTTTGTACAGATAACTCTATGGTTAATAATGAATTTTCTCCACTTGGATGCATGGTCATACCTGTGACTGCAAAACCACGATAGCGGGTAACTTGCAGTAATTTTTCCATTACCGTTGGTTGGTTTTCAGC
>CAZVPC010000003.1:37418-45184 GCA_964629005.1 uncultured Pseudoalteromonadaceae bacterium
TCTTGTACATTCATCATAAAAGAACCGTCACCTGATATTGCAATTACGGTATCTTGTGGACGAGAAACTTGTGCGCCAATTGCTGCGGGCAAGCCAAACCCCATTGCCCCTTGACCACCACTGGTTAAAAAATTACTTGGCTTGGTAAAACTCATGTGTTGTGCTGTCCACATTTGATGTTGACCAACATCGGTAGTCACCACAGTGTTATTGGCTATTGCTTTATTATTCAGAGTGTCACTAATTTCTTTTAATACCGCTGGCGCATAAATACCTTTACCCAAATAGGTATAATCGTTAGCATTTTCTTGCGCTAATTGCTGACAGTGTTCACGCCATTCATTAATTGCTAACGGTACTTCTAATGCGGGTAAATTTACTTTTAAGTCGCCCATAATGGCAACCTCAACCAAGCGACGTTTACCCACTTCTGCTTGGTCAATATCAAAATGGATCACTTTGGCATGGGGGGCAAACTCGGCCAATTTACCGGTAACCCTATCGTCAAAGCGTGCGCCAACAGCGATCAACAAGTCACATTGTTGAACGGCTAAGTTTGCTGCTTTTCTGCCATGCATACCGACCATGCCTAAATAGCACGGGTCTTTAGCATCAACCGCCCCTAAGCCTTTTAATGTTGCCACACTTGGCATACCTGTGGTGTTAATAAAAGTACGTAACTCATTGACTGCATCGGCCATACCAACGCCACCACCTACATACAATATAGGTTTTTGTGCTTGACTTAATAACGCCAAAGCTGAGCCAACATTAGCGGGTTCAGAGACGTCTTTTTTAGCCTTGTCACACACTAATTCAAGTGCTTGCTCAACTTGCGCCAATTGAATATCTTTGGGAATATCAACTAGCACGGGGCCTTGTCGGCCATCAAGCGCAATAACAAAAGCTTGCGTTAAGGTACTGGCAAGTTCATTAACATCGGTTACTTGAAAACTATGTTTAGTGCAAGCCAGTGATAAACCAATAATATCAACTTCCTGAAACGCGTCGCTGCCCATTGATTTAGTGGATACTTGCCCCGTAATGGCGACCACAGGAATAGAATCAGACATCGCATCGGCAAGGCCCGTTATTAAATTAGTCGCGCCGGGTCCTGAGGTTGCAAAGCAAACACCGATTTTACCCGAAGCGCGTGCATAACCAATGGCTGAAAACGCTGCACCTTGCTCGTGGCGACATAAAAAATGCTTTACTTCACTGTCATACAACGCATCGTAAATTGGCATGATCGCCCCACCGGGGTAACCGAACACATGTTTTACATCATGTTGTTGTAATACTTCAAAAACTAAGGCGGCACCGGTTTTAGACTGTTTAGCGTTCATGTTTTTTTGACTTTCGTCACTCCAATTAAAAAAGGTTTATTTCAGTTGCCTTGTTTAGCAATATTAACTTTGCGGGGCTAAAGCCCAGCCTACAATTTATCATCCTAAACATAAAAAACCCCCGTTCCTTGCGGAGCGGGGGTTTTATGAAGTTGCTATTTTTCTTTAGCTCAACAAAGTCCCCGCGCCGATTTTATAATCACCACGATGAGAATGTTAATAATGACAGAACTAAAGTTTCGCATATTATCTCTTAATACCAACCTGCATAAAAATGCAGCTTTTTTGAAAATATATTTACCTATGTAGGTCTTATTAAATTAATACCATAAACTTTAGCCATCTAGCAAGCTATTTTTATATGGTTATTTTAGCCAGAATAGCTTTTTTAGTTATAAGGATACGAAAAGCATAGTAATAACAATAAGTAAAAGTCTCTGGCAATAATGTTTTATTCACACTACACTTTACTTAAGTATCAAAAGGATAATTTTAGAAAAGGATTTTTATGTTAGCACGCGTATTTAGCCGAGCCCGAGTTGGCCTAGAGTCGCCATTAGTCACTGTTGAGGTGCATCTCGCTAATGGGTTGCCAGCCTTTTCAATAGTTGGTTTGCCAGAAACCTCAGTTAGAGAATCTAAAGATCGAGTGCGTAGTGCTATACTCAATTGTGGTTACGAATTTCCTGCCAAACGAATTACCATTAATTTAGCCCCTGCCGATTTACCCAAAGAAGGTGGTCGTTTTGATTTGCCCATTGCCGTTGGTCTTTTAGCTGCGTCTAGACAATTACCGCAAACTGATTTAGCACAATATGAATTTGCAGGTGAGCTTGCCTTGTCTGGTGAATTACGCGAAATTATAGGTGAAATTCCACTTGCCGTTGCCAGCCGTAATAGTAGTCGTACTTTAATTATTCCTCGACAAAATGCCGAACAGGCAAGTTGGGTTAAACACGCTAAAATTATCGCCATTGATCATTTAACCCAGCTATTTGCTCACTTTGCGCGACAAAATCCGTTACCACTAGTCACAACAAAGTCGCCTGCACCAGCACCACAAGTAGCAAAACTTGATATGGCCGATGTGGTAGGTCAACCATTAGCTAGGCGTGGGTTAGAGATTGCGGCTAGCGGTTCGCATAATTTACTTTTTATTGGCCCTCCAGGCACAGGAAAAACCATGCTGGCTAGTCGATTGCCGGGAATTTTACCTGCTATGACTGAGCAAGAAGCACTAGAAAGTGCAGCGATCCAATCGATTAGTCATCAGCAAATCAATAATTATTCGTGGTTAACGCGCAGTTTTAGAGCGCCGCATCATACTGCTTCGTCGGCAGCATTGGTTGGTGGTGGTAGCCAACCGCAACCCGGAGAAATATCGTTAGCCCATAATGGCGTATTATTTTTAGATGAATTACCAGAGTTTGATCGTAAAGTACTCGATGTGCTGCGAGAGCCGATGGAGTCGGGCGAAGTCACTATTTCGCGGGCTATGCACAAGCAAACCTTTCCGGCAAAGTTTCAATTAGTGGCGGCAATGAATCCTAGCCCTACAGGGTTTTATAACGATAATCGTTCGACTCCTGAACAGGTTCTTCGTTATCTTAATAAACTTTCCGGTCCCTTTTTAGATCGCATAGATATTCAATTAGAGGTCACTAGATTGCCGAGAGGTTTATGGGCAAAACAAACAGAGCCAAGTGAGAGCAGTGCCAGCATTCAAGCACGAGTTGCGCAATGTCGAGAAATACAACTAGTACGGCAAAGCAAAGCCAATGCGCATTTGTCGAGTAGCGAGTTGCGCATTATTTGTAAATTAACTAATGACGATAATGAATTTCTTGAGCTAGCAGTGGAAAAATTAGGTCTGTCGACCCGTGCGCACCATAAAATTTTGAAAATAGCCCGTACCCTTGCCGATATGGTTAAGGCAAAAGATATTGCACGTGAACATTTAATTGAAGCGCTTTCATATCGTGCTATGGACAGATTATTGCGACATTTGACTGAAGCAGTAGCCGTTTAATATGCGGACTTTATTGTGGTATTGCCAGTAAAAATGCAGCGATCAGTGCTTGTTTTCGTTTGTATTGTAAACAACAAATGCCTAACTCAAACGGTTTTATTTCACCAACATTAGCCAAATATTGCACTCGTCCCTTTACTGGGCTGTTTTCTACCACTACTTTAGGCACAATACCTACACCACAACCTAAGGCCACCATACTCACTAAGGCTTCATGTCCTGAAACCGTCGCATAAATATTGGCTTTACCGAGTTGTTTTTTTCGATACCAGTACTCAAAACGTTTTCTTGCGGCGCCATGCTCAGGCAAAATAAAGGGTATGTTTGCCCAGTCTAATGATGTTTTATTGATTGATTGTAGCACTTTGCAACTAATGGTAGGTGCGATCACCGCTAACGGAATGGTAGCTATGGGTTGAAAACATAGGCTCTTCGGTAAATTATCAGGATAGGCTGCAATAGCAATATCTACCGTTTGTTGCTGTACTTGTTCAAGCGCATCAGCGGCATCACCCGTAGTTAACATAATTTCTACTAATGGATGTTGCTGGCGAAACTTATCTACTAATGGCGGTAAATGGCTATAAGCGGCGGTTACCGAACAATAAATATGCAATTTTCCGGTTAGTTGCACTTGTTGTTGGTTTAGCGTTTGTTTTAATTGTTGCCATTGCTCAAGTTGTTGGTCAGCAAACTGTAAAAATTTTTTTCCCGCATCGGTTAATAATACCGTACGATTATCACGATGTAGCAAACCGCAACCAAGCTGCTCTTCTAAGCGTTGTACCGCTCTACTTAGTGTTGATGGGCTAACAAAATATGCTCGTGCGGTTTTACCAAAATGCAGACTACGTGCTAAATGCTGGAACATTTGTAATGATTTAATGTCCATGAGCACTCCTTTTTATTTAGATGCTGACTTGCGTTAGCATAACTGAGCGCTTTTCGGGGATAAATCCCCTCCTACTTGTTTCAGTATCTAACATAAATGTCGAGCCTCGCTACGCTCGTGTCGACCTACAAAATTCATGTAGAAGGTCGATGCTTGCCTCGACAAAGCTAATATTACGTATTGTTGCAAAATACGCAATATAACAATGCGAATATATCATTTTAAGCAACGCATGTATTGCGTTAGTATTCTATTATTAATTTTACCGACGCTAACTACAGCAACTAACTGGAACATCATCATGGCAAATTACTTTAATACCTTAAAATTACGTGAGCAATTAGCTCAATTAGGCAAATGTCGCTTTATGCAACGCGATGAGTTTAGTGATGGTTGTGATTTCATCAAAAATTGGAAAATTGTCATTGTTGGTTGTGGTGCGCAAGGCCTGAATCAAGGGTTAAATATGCGCGACTCAGGTTGCGATATTTCTTATGCCTTACGTGATACAGCAATTAGCGAAAAACGTCAGTCTTATCAATGGGCAAGTGAAAATGGTTTTACTGTGGGTACATACCAAGAATTAATACCACAGGCAGATTTAGTATTAAATTTAACCCCCGACAAACAGCATACTTCAGCCGTTAGTGCGGTAATGCCATTAATGAAGCATGGCGCAACATTATCGTATTCTCATGGTTTCAACATTGTTGAAGAAGGCATGCAAGTTCGCCCCGATATTACCGTTATTATGGTTGCGCCTAAATGTCCCGGCACTGAAGTGCGCGAAGAATACAAACGCGGTTTTGGTGTGCCAACGCTTATTGCGGTTCATCCAGAAAACGACCCGCAGGGTAATGGATTTAAAATTGCTAAAGCTTATGCTAGTGCAACGGGGGGCGATCGCGCGGGTGTTTTAGCGTCGTCATTTATCGCTGAAGTTAAATCAGACTTAATGGGTGAACAAACTATTTTATGCGGCATGTTACAAACCGCTGCGGTGTTAGGTCATCAGCAATTAATTGCCCAAGGTATTGATGCGGCTTATGCTCGTAAATTATTACAGTATGGTTTGGAAGTTACCACCGAAGGTTTGAAACACGGTGGCATTACCAACATGATGGATAGATTATCCAACCCTGCCAAAATCAAAGCGTTTGATATGGCAGAGCAGTTAAAGGTTATTTTACGGCCATTATTTGAAAAACACATGGATAATATTATTGAAGGTGAATTTTCACGCACCATGATGATTGATTGGGCAAACGACGATGCTAATTTATTAAAATGGCGCGCTGAAACCGCCGAATCAACCTTTGAATTAGCCGCTGATTGTGGCACTGAAATTACTGAGCAAGAATATTATGACAAAGGTATTTTTGTGGTGGCAATGATCAAAGCAGGGGTTGAGTTAGCGTTTGACGCTATGGTCGCGGCGGGCATCATTGCAGAGTCTGCTTATTACGAATCACTACACGAAACGCCATTAATTGCTAACTGTATCGCACGAAATAAGTTATACGAAATGAACGTGGTCATTTCTGATACCGCAGAATATGGTAACTACTTGTTTACCCATGCTGCCGTGCCGTTATTAAAAGACTTTGTTAGTAAATTAACCCTCGAAGATTTAGGTGAAGGTTTAACCGACAACTCAAATGCGGTTGATAATGTGCGTTTAATCGAAGTAAACGAAGCCATTCGCAATCATGGTGTTGAAGTGGTTGGTAAAAAACTACGTGGTTATATGACTGCAATGAAGCGTATTAGCCAAGATGATCTGTAATTGCTTATTATTTGCGTATTACTATTAGTGCATTATTGCCCAAGATGTAATTTTGAGCTATTTAAATAAAAATTTTGCTCGCTGCAATAAACGCCACAGGTAAATGTTTAACCTGTGGCGTTTTTTCACTTTCTAAATCATCCGTAACCATCTTGTGTAAGCAAGCCTCAAAATGAAAAACGACCCGTTAACGACAGTATTTGTAAATCACCACCATACTTAAATCCTGCACCAACAGAGAATTGTTTGTTAATATGATAGAATGCCGATAGATCAATAGCTTTATTCGTATTGTTAGCAATGCGTTGATAACCTACCTCGGCTATTAATTCAAAATTGTTTAATTGGTGAGAACGTACCCCTAACGCTAGCCCCATTCCCCCTGCAATACCACTAGTGCTATAGTTAGCATTCGAAAGATTACTGTTTTCATACGATAATTTAATATTTTGATTTTCATACGACAATTTGCCATAAAAATCTGTGCTGGCAGTATATGAATATCGATAACCAGCGCTGATTGAATATAAAGTAAAATCGTCTGTAAAGAGGGAATTAAAATCTTTTAATTTACCATCAAATGAGGAATATGAGCCACCAATAAAAATATTATCCGTTAACAATGTTGAAGCTGAGCCTGAAAAACCAGATAGAAATTGCTTCCCATTTTGAAAGCCAGCAGAAATGTACGAAACTTGCGCTAAATTCCAGTGTGGGCGTTCAATACAAAACGCCGTGCTAGAAACTAAAATACTTGATAAAAGAAAGATTGAGTTTAGAATTTTTTTCATTTTTATGTCCTTGTTGTCGTCTCAGCGAGACACAAAGTTTGTGTTTAAAAGCTGAAGTTTACGTTAAATCATTAAATGTTTTTGAATGCTAAACAAAAAGCTTTAATGTCAGTCAGCTAGTTCAATAAACTTGGCCACAAGTAGTGCAAGCTATACCGCCAGTGTAGCCGACACTACCTCCTACTATTGTTTTATTTAAGGCGCCATCATTTATAGTGATGCTTACGTTTATAACGCCATTATATTGAGGGAAAAAATTGATGATTTTCGATTCAGTAACAACTTTTTCTGTTTTGCTATAAGATTCATTATAAAAAGTATAAGTAATAATAGGGGGAATATTATTGGAGGCATTTTTTGACAGTAAATCAATACTTGCATTTATTGATACATTTACTTGCCCCCCCCCTTCTAAAGTAATAATATTCCCTGTCGGTTTATTCTGGGAAATCACTTCTATAGCATCACAATAAGGGTCATACATAGGATCTCCGTAAGGGCCAGACCATAAAATTTTATCTCTGGTTTCATCAGTTGCTGCAACAATGACTCTATAGGATCCTCTTGCCGCAAATACCATGCTATAATTTTCGTTGTGAGAAAAATCTTGTAATAACGATGGATACGATGACAAAATGTCGGCTTTATAAAAAGCGAAGTGTCTTGATGTTTTATATTCAGGTAAACCCAAAGCACCTGAGGAATCCCACCAGTATTCTTGTTTAGCTTTAATGGTTAAAGGCAAACCTGCTTCTACGTAGGTAGGGTCTGAATTTTTTATTAAATTATTAGTTGATCCAGATGATGGTGCAATCCATGGGTTAGTGAAACCTATGTTGCATAAACTGTTTTCTTCATTTTGAGGTAGTTGTGCATGACTAAAAAAAGAAATTAACACCAATGTAATGGTAACTCGTTTCAT
>CAZVPC010000003.1:45284-46673 GCA_964629005.1 uncultured Pseudoalteromonadaceae bacterium
GTTGTGCATGACTAAAAAAAGAAATTAACACCAATGTAATGGTAACTCGTTTCATCTATTTTCCTTAATATGTAAATGTTAAAGATGAACGTCACTGTTAAGCTAGTTCATAGCTACAATATCTTTAAATAACTGACAACACAAGGAGTTATTTACAAAAAATTAACATTACAAAGGTGCATTGATCAAATAATCACCAAATCATTACGATGTAATACCACTTGACTGCTGCAATAGCCTAATAGTTGTTGAATTTGTTCACTATTGCAGCCCTTTATGCGTTGTAAGTCGCGCTCGTTATATTGGCAAATCCCTTTTGCAATAATTTTATTATTTTGTGCATCAATTAAGTTTACTGAATCGCCTGCGACAAAGTTACCTTTAATTTCAATGATACCCGACGGTAATAAAGATGCACCATTGTGGATCAAGGCATTAACCGCACCACTATCTAACAGTATGTCGCCGGTGCTGCGCAAGGTGTGTTTGAGCCAATGTTTCTTTGCTTTGCTGTGCGTTAGTTTGGCAACAAAGTGTGTGCCGGGGTTTTGTTGGTGTAATAATTTTTCAAATACTTCACTATTGCTGCCATTAACAATATATGTCGCGATACCATTTTCGGTGGCTTTTTCTGCGGCTTGAATTTTAGTTTTCATACCACCTGTGGCAAGATGATTACGAGTAATGCCTGCCATGGCATAGATATCAGTTGTTATTTCAGCAATTTCTGGAATTAACACCGCATCGGTATTAGTGCGTGGATCTTTATTAAAAACCCCGTCAACATCACTTAAAATAAACAGGCTATCGGCTTCGCTAACCAGAGCAACTAATGCGGCTAAGTTATCATTATCACCTACTTTTAATTCATCAATGGCGACGGTATCGTTTTCATTTATAATCGGCAGTACGCCATTTGACAATAGGATTCTTAGGGTGTTTTTTACATTGTTGTAGCGCTGACGATCTTTTAAATCGCCATGAGTGATTAATAATTGTGAACAAGGCGCATCAAAAAAACGTTGCCAATTAGCCATCATTTGCATTTGTCCAACCGACGCCATTGCTTGTTTTGTTTGGATAGAAAGTGTGGGAGAGCCGTGATGGATTAAACTACGACCAGCGGCAACACTTCCTGATGAGACTAAAATAATTTCTTTACCCTGTTGATGACACTTTGTAATAAAGGCGGCAATAGCCAATAAATACTTTCCACTGCAACCTTTGCCATCTGGAGCAACTAAGGCACTACCTACTTTGATCACTGCGCGTTTAAAGTTCATTAATTTTCCTATATTTTGCTCAAGGCTAAGAAGACAGTATAATAGGCAGATTTGCAACTTAAAATTGCTATTTATACTCATGATACTTCAAAATGTCTATTTCAGG
>CAZVPC010000004.1:0-19280 GCA_964629005.1 uncultured Pseudoalteromonadaceae bacterium
TTGGTGATTTTAACAAGTAGAAATGAGCACATATTTAGTGAGATTGGTATTAGCTTGCTTTTTACCCCAAAAAGCGTAGAATACGCGAGCTTTTCTGTCGCTTGAGCATTATTTTTCTGTTTATGAAAAAATAGTTTTAGTGATGGAAAGTGTCTGGAAATAGTTCGACATTTAAATAAGAGAAACAAATTTTTATTTAATGTGTCTTTTTTTTAACATTAAAAGTAGAGGACGGTATGGTTACCATTCGTTTAGCTCGTGGCGGCGCGAAAAAGCGTCCATTCTATCAGGTAGTTGTTGCAGACAGCCGTAATTCTCGCGATGGTCGTTTCATCGAGAAAGTAGGTTTCTTCAACCCAACCGCACAAGGTCAAGCTGAAAAATTGCGTTTAGATCTTGATCGTATCAACCACTGGGTTGGTCAAGGCGCTGGTTTATCTGATCGTGTGGCTAAATTAGTTAAAGATGCTCAAGCAGTAGCTTAATTAATTGGCAGATTTAGGAGTCGTCGTGGAAATCATTGAACAACAAGTTACCTTAGGTAAAGTAGGCGCAGTTTATGGCATCAAAGGTTGGTTGAAAATTCATTCGTTTACCGATGAACCTGAAGCGATTTTAGACTATTTTCCTTGGTCTTTAAAATTAGGAAATAAAACACAAACAGTTGAAATAACTGATTGGCGTAAACATAAAGGCCTTATTGTAAAAATTGCTGGTTATGACGACAGAGATCAAGCACAAGTTTTGGTTGGCTCTGAAGTGCAAGTAAACAGTGAAAGTTTGCCTGAATTACCCACTGGGGAATTTTATTGGCGTGACTTAATGGGCATGAGTGTGGTTACTACCGATGGTTATGATCTTGGCAATGTTTCCGACATGATGGAAACGGGTGCCAATGATGTACTGGTGGTAAAAGCCAATCGTAATGATGCGTTTGGTAAAAAAGAAAGGTTAATTCCTTATCTTTTTGAGCAGGTGATCCTATCCGTTTGCCTGGAAACGAAAAAAATTAATGTAGACTGGGACCCAGGTTTCTAATTGGCTAATAGTAATGTTGTAAACAGCAAACGCTGGATTGGGGTGATAAGCCTTTTTCCCGAAATGTTTGCCGCTATTACCGAGTATGGGGTGACAGGCCGAGCTATTCGTAATGAGTTAATTGAGTTTCATACCTGGAACCCAAGAGATTTTACTCATGATCGACACCGCACCGTTGATGACCGTCCTTATGGTGGTGGTCCGGGCATGTTGATGATGGTACAACCATTACGTGATGCTATCTTATCGGCAAAAGCGGCTGCGCATAAAGCCGCTGGCAACGAAGGTAAGCAAGCGAAGGTTATTTATTTGTCACCACAAGGACGCAAGTTGGATCAAGCGGGTGTACGTGAATTAGCAAAGCAAGAGCGACTGATATTTATTGCCGGTCGTTATGAAGGTATAGACGAACGCATTATTGAGTCAGAAGTTGACGAAGAATGGTCGGTTGGTGATTATGTGTTAAGTGGTGGCGAACTGCCAGCAATGACACTGATCGACGCCATAGCGCGTTTTGTACCGGGTGTATTAGGGCATGATCAATCGGCAGAGCAAGACTCTTTCTCTGACGGATTATTAGATTGTCCACATTATACTCGCCCTGAAGTATTAGACGATTGTTCATTAGAACAAAAATCAGTACCTAAGGTATTGCTAAGCGGAAATCATCAACATATTCGTCAATGGCGCCAATTTGAGTCGTTAAAACGTACGTGGAAACGAAGACCAGAACTTTTAACAAACCTAGCTCTGACAGCAGAGCAGCAAAAAATGCTGAAAACTATTAAACTGAGTACCAGTGAAAATAGTGATAAGTAAAAACTGCTGATGACTGTGAAATCTAGGAAAAAGGTATAAAAAATGAGTAAGATTATTGATCAGCTTGAAAAAGAGCAGATGAAAACAAACGTACCAAGTTTCGCCCCTGGTGATACTGTGGTCGTTCAAGTAAAAGTTACCGAAGGTGACAAATCACGTCTTCAAGCCTATGAAGGTGTGGTAATAGCTATTAAAAATCGCGGTTTGAATTCAGCGTTTACAGTACGTAAAATTTCAAGCGGTGTTGGTGTTGAACGTGTATTCCAGACACACAGCCCAATTGTTGACTCGATCACAGTGAAACGTCGCGGTGATGTACGTCAAGCTAAACTTTATTACTTGCGCGAACTTTCTGGTCGCAAAGCACGTATTAAAGAAAAATTGGCTAAGAAATAATTCTTTTAAAGAACAGTTTTTAGTTAATTTTCTGATAAAGAAAGATGAAAAAAGGGTGGATATTAAATTATTCACCCTTTTTTTATTTAATTTCATCACCTGTTTTTTTCGATAACTATCACATTCTATCTTATAAATATCTGCGTGATGGACTAATCTCTATTGCTGCTGTCAGTGGCAATGGTGCAGGTGCAAAAGATAGGCAGGAAGTAACAATAGACCTGGTTTTTATGGCTGATGGTTAAGCGATGTTTTAATTAAATCGTAGGGTTTTAGTGCAGGGATGCTTTGTTGCATGGTATTTTCTATGTGATCGAGTTGGATCAAATTTTGACAAAATAAATCTACTTTTGAACTCAGTTCATTTGCGGGTTTGTTAATATTTAATTTAATGTTTGCACCTATTTCTGCAATACGATCTGTCATGGTTTCAACACGTTGTTCTATATCATTTTCACTAGAGCGTGACATAGTGTCACCTACCGCTGTTAAAATGGTACCCACAGAGTCTGAAATAATTCCTTGGATTTCTTGCTCTAATTCCCCGGTGATAATGTCGTCAAAATCGTCAAAATCTTGTGGTGCAATATAATAATTTTGATCGCTTTGGTTAAATCTTAGCCGTAATCTTTGTTGTAATTCGGTAAATTTTTCTTGAATTTTTTGATGAGTAGTACTATTTTCGCCAGTCAAACCACCAATAATTTTATTAACAGTTTTTAAGCCTAATTCAACACCTTCGATAGCAATCGAAACAATTTCAGGAACTTGCGCTTTTATGCCTTGAGTATATTTGATCAATATTTGTTGTTGCGGCTGAGATAAGGAGATCTCACGTCCTTTAATAAATAACTGACTTTCACCATTAATTTGTACTAATGTTTGTCCGTGCGCTAAAATTCTGATGTAGTCGGGGTTAATGACAACGCCATAGTTAAAATTAACATTACATTGGTTGGCACGGCTATTTTGACAAAATAAACTTGCGAAGATAAAAACTAAAAAAGAAATTTTCATTTGTTTGATCCAAAATTGATGTTTTTCTAATTTAATAACTTGGCTATGTATATGTTCTGGTTTAAGTTGTTAAGTATTCACTAGGGGATCAATAAAAATTTTTCGTTCTCTATAAACCATTCTACTTGGTCCATATTCTCGTTTTGAACGATCTTTAAATTCACCAACATTTAACTCAACGCCTTGGTACATTTTTTCAGTCGCTTCAATAAAAACGTTGGTCATGTAGTGTTGTAACTTATTATCAACTTGTTGTTTTTCTTCTAATACTTCAGCTAATAATTGCGTATGCGACTTATAAGAATTATAAATTTTAGTTAATAATGCTTGGTTTTGTTTCTCTTTAGGCAATTTTTTAATTTTATTAAGGGCAGTTTGTAGTTCTTTGGTATTTCTATCTTCAATTTTTACTCGACCGTCTATTTCGCTTAATTGTTCTTTGTATGCCAAAATCATGTCTTCAAATTTTACAATCGTATGACTGCCCGCTGTCGCACCAATAATACCCGCGTGTACAGATTTACCCACATTGGCAAAACCGCCAATGAGTTTACCGTTGGCTTTGTCCGCTGAACCAATCCAAAGTTTGCCTTTTACATCAAGTAAGCTATGCATCAGTTGGTTTTCAATTTTTAATTCACCGCCAGTGGAAATCTCAGCATATTGGCAGTATTTAGCAAAAATATTGCCTTGAGCAGAAATACTGACACTCATTTTACAATCGGTAACTTTAGTGTTTTCAACATCTTGTTTACGGCCAATAATGCCACCCGAAATCGTTATATCACCGCCTGCGTCAAGTAATGCCGACTCAACAAATCCAGCGATGGTAATATCACCTGAGGCGATAACTTTCATGCCTTCGGTTACATCGCCTGAGATAATAACACAGCCTTCAAAGGTAATATTACCTGTACTAACATCAACATTTTTTATTTTGTAAACTTCATCAACTTCAACACCATTGTCAATAAATCTGGGCATACCTACCTTTTCTGAGACTAACACATTGTTATTTTTTGAGCTAAGGCGAGTACCATCACCAATTTTTAGTTCAATGTCATCACCAGAAGTGGGTTCTAAAGGTGTGCCAGTTACCGTAAAACCTTGAATTCCTTCAGTTAGGGGGATTTTTTTTGCTAATGCTTCACCCACTTTTACACAAACAATATCACCAAAGTCGCGCATATCGACACTACCGTCGTCACGCTCTTTAGGTCTTAAAATTCGATCTTGAGCACTTTGAACAAGTGGTTTTATTTTGGCATCTTTGCCGTTAATAGCATCTTTACCTAAGGCGATCGGATGTTCAACTGTGCTGCCTGCTGGCGCTTTGGCGGCCATATGGGCTAATTTCACCAGATCTTCTTTACTAAAGCCTTTTTTTACGCCGTAGGTTTGTGCACTGCTTAAAATTGCTTTAGCGGTTAAATGCTTGCCACCCATTGCTGTGGTTATTTCTGCTACTGCGGTCATTTCGTCTTTATCGATATTAATATTAAGCAGTGCATCACGGCGTTCTAAAATTGGATAACGAATTTCACGCCCTTTTTTATTGGCTTGTAACGGTTTCAATACACTGTTTAGTTCGGCAATGGCATTTTTAACATTAGCCACATCAAGAAATAAATCAGAAAATTCAGATTCTTTGACTAAATTTTTAATATCAGCCTCAGTTAAAGGCAAACCTACCTTTATCGGTTCAAGTACTAAATCGATATTATTTTTACTGTTAACAACTAAATTTGCAGTGGTCATGCTTTATGTACCTTATCAAATACTACAGATAATGAGTGCGAGCAATTAAATATAACTATCTTGGTGAATTTTAATAAAGTTAGCTGTACCCTCTTTAGTATAGTCAACCTTATATTCTTTATTATCTAATGCTTGAATAAACAATAATTTCTTCTCTTCACCAAAGACCTCAATCGAGGCTAAATCAATCACTTCTTGATAGGCCTTTTTTGCTTCAGATTTTTTTCTTGGTATGGGGCCATTATAAACGCCGAGGCCACGATGGCTTACAATAATATTTTGATGACCACCATTGAGGACGATTAAATCAATTTTTCTTGATTTATGGATCACCGTATTACGCCCACTGGTAATGAAATTTTTTTCTATCAAAATTTTTCCCTCATAAAATAGTACTACTTTAAATCAGTAGTTACTCCTATGTTAATAGTTCATTATAAAATGTTCAATCAACACATGAAGATATCAGTTTTTTTTCTTAATTTCTTATGAAAATCCACTATTTTTCACGATATTGTCTTTCTTTTAGATAAAAAGGTTGCTCGAAAGCACCCAGTAAGGCTCGTCTTGTTAAGTCTAAACTAGCGGCTGCAACATATTGTTGAAAATAAAAACGGTTTCCGGGTAAGTATAAACACGCTGTTTGCAATTTTTTTAGTGTTCCCCAAGCAATCCAAACCATACCGACGGGTTTTTCTGGACTGCCACCGTCTGGCCCTGCAATACCTGATACGGCAATAACGTAGTCTGCGTTGGAAATTTTTATCGCACCTTTAGCCATGGCTATTACCGTTTGTTCACTTACAGCACCATAGTGCGTTAAAATATCATCAGGGACGGCTAAAAGTTGATTTTTCATCCGATTTGAATAGGTTACAAAACCTGCTTCAAACGACTTTGAAGCACCAGCAACCTGAGTTAATTGACTAGCAATCAGCCCCCCGGTGCAAGATTCTGCCAGGGTAATTTTTTGTTGCTTAGCGGTAAGTAAATCAAGGACTAATTGCGGAAGCGTTGCTGATTTTTCACCAATGATGTGTTCACCTAGTAAAGCTTTTAAGTTGTTTTGCCATTGATATGCTAACGCACTGGCTGCTGCTGAGCGCGAAGTGAGTTTTACTTCAATTAGTGGCATTGCTGCACGAAAGCCGAGCTCAATTTCTTTTGGCCAATTGGGTAATTGTTCATTGATTAATTTTTGCATAGTCGATTCACCAATACCAAAAACCTGCATACAAATCACCTTGGTTTTCAAGTTTTCAGGGATTTTACTAGCAAGTAGTGGCAAAATTTCTTGTTTTAGCATCAGTTTTAGTTCGGGGGGAACACCGGGAGTGCAATATATTTCGCATTGGTTGAGTATTAAGCTAAAACCAACAGCACTGCCTATACTATTGGCTATTATTTGACTTCCTTGGGGTAAATTAGCCTGTTTTTTATTAGGCTCACTTAAATTATAACCACGTTTTTCGCACCAGTGAGTTAAATGAGCCATTGCTTCAGGGTGGCGCGCAATGGGTTTGTTCGCGGCTAGTGCTAATGCTTGTGCGGTCATATCGTCAACTGTTGGCCCTAAACCACCATTGATGATTAAAATATCAGCTTGTTTACTGATCGCCTTAATTTCATTAACAAGTGCATCGAGATTGTCAGCGACCGTCACTTTTCGATGAACTTCAATGCCTAAGTTTTTAAGTGCTTGGGCGATCATCACCGAATTGGTATCAATAATATCACCCGACATCAATTCATTACCGGTGAGTAACAATTGTACATTGAGTACTGGCATTTTAAATTCCTATTCTTATTGTTTTTGTTGTTATACCATAAAATCAGATAGAAAAATTATTAACAAATATTACCAGTTAAGTTCGCTGAGATCAGGCCTTAATGCAGGCGTTAATTGAAATGAGCGTTGCTGTTGTGTTAATGGGCAAATAAATTGCAACCTAACCGCACATAATTGTAAGTT
The DNA here is from genome assembly GCA_964629005.1 of uncultured Pseudoalteromonadaceae bacterium. GTDB lineage: Bacteria > Pseudomonadota > Gammaproteobacteria > Enterobacterales > Alteromonadaceae. Next base: position 7,001 of record CAZVPC010000004.1, read on the forward strand.
AAGACTTTCAGGATAATATTGATTTTTATCACCATGAAGCCTATCGCCAACGATAGGGAGGTGAATTTTAGCGGCGTGTTTTCTTATTTGGTGTTTTCGACCTGAGCCAATTTTCACTTCAATTAGAGAAAGATTTTTTTTAGGGCAATACTCAAGCAAGCTAAAGCGAGAATTAGCCGATTTATCATCAATAGGATACGTAATTTCATCTGGTTGCGGTCGGTTGCGATGATCACCATGGCAAATAATTTGATAATATTTATCGAGTTGATGATGCTCAAATAGTGTGCTAAAAGCTCGTGCGGTTTGTTTGCTATGAGCTAATAGTATTAAGCCTGAGGCGGCTCGGTCTAAGCGATGTACAGCAAAAGTAGGACGAGTTGGTTTAAGGTGAGTTTCAACCCAACGAGCAATAGTACAATGATCACTCCACTTTGAACCTTGACAAAGCATTCCGTAGGGTTTGTACCAAACACTGTATTGATCATGATCGCTAATAAGCTGTGCCGGTAATGGTTGTTGTGACAAAACCTTGTCGTCATAATAAAAATGTAAACGCTCACCAAGGTTCAATGTTTTTTTGAATCGTCGGTATCGTTTAGTGTATTTTCCTTTACTAAGCCATAATGCACCCTTTGTAATTGCCTGTTTAAGTTGATTAATGGATAAATCACAGTGCTTGTTGAGTAATGCTATTGCAGTATCAGGATGCTCTACACTAAGATGCAGTTCAAATTTAAGTAAAATAATTTATACTCAGGGTAATTATAGCGAAACCCAATAATAACAAATTAAACCATGATAAATATTCAACAATTTAAAGATATGCAAAAAAATAGCAGTCGCTCTTACCATCAACAAAAAAATTTGATCAAAAAACTAATGTTAGGCAAAACAGTTAACTGTGCTGTTTGTGGTGAAAAATTGACATTACATTTACCTGAAACGCATGAAGTTGCAGGTATTTTTTGTCGTAGGGGGTGTACTGAAATACATTTGGCTATGGAGTAACAAAAATGGATGGATTTGACATATTTATACAATTTTAAACATTGATGTGTTTTTTTTACTTACTTTTTCTGTAACAATATATTCACAATCCAAGTCGGCTATATGACTTTTCTCTAATGAAATTCTTCTTAGGAGAGATTATGGATATAATTCAGTTTTATTAATGAGGTGATTTACTTCAAACGCAAGGAAATCACGTATTTAGTGTGACTGCCATTACATATTATTATACAGGAACGTATTGATGAAATTATTAACATTAACCGCACTTCTTTTAACTACCGTATCAGCATCCGCAACAGAGTATCAATCTTTTTCATCATTGAGTTATTCAGTGTTGGATACAGCACAATTTAATTCAACTTCTTATGGGATTGAATCAACGTATTATTTAGATAAAAAATTAACTTTAGGCCCATTAGACGAATTGGAATATATAAATAAAGTAAGCAACGTTTTTGGTAATGCGCTAGCGTACAATAGGCGCAATATTTTTCCTAATTATTCTTTGGCAGGTGTTGGTGGTGAATTCTTTATTGATAAGTTATTAGTTGGTGGCAGCTATAATTATTTTAGCGATGGAATTCCTGATTCATACAGTTTGCAATTAGGTTATCTGCTTTCTGACGATCTCTTGATTAAAGCGACAGTGAAGAATGCCAATTCAAAGACTTTTTATAATTTTTTGACTTCATACAATTATCAAATTAATAAGCGTGATTACATTGGTTTTACTTATGATACGGATGATAATTTTTATTCACAATCACTAAAATCAAAATATTTTAATGCACTTGGCGGTGATAAATACTTTATCACCGAAGTGTATTATTTAATTAACAAGAATAGAAATAATAACTTAGGAGCCAGTGTTAGTTATTATTTTAATGCGGGAACATCTATTGCTGCAAGTTATGACAATAATGATTATTACACTTTAAGCGCGAAATATTTTATTAATAAAAATTATGCAATAAGTGCTGGTTATAAAAGCAATGTCTCGTTCAATAACAAATATAATTTGTATTCACTCAACCTCATCGTTCAATTTTAGTCTATTCCTATTTTGAGGAGGTATGGGTAAGCTGCGCACTTTTCGGGGATGGATCTCCTCTTACAAAAAACGAATACATTGTAGGCGGGATTTTAGTCGCGCGCTTTTATCGCAAAAAAATGTCGACTCATAGCATGTTAGCTTGTTGTCTTTCTTAAATAATACTAGGCTAACAACAGATTTTTTTGCGATAAATAAAAAACAGGAAAAAATATGCAAAAATATGCACCGTCATTACTCATGGTTGCGCTTGCTGTTACGTTAACCGCTTGTGTGAAAAACGAACAACAAGATGCAAAAGTTACTATTAATAAAAATCCCTATCCGAGTACTTATCAAGTACGGCCACAAAAAAAAATCATTATTAAAAATGCGACTGTGCTTCTCGGTACGGGTGAACGTTTAGATAATGCCGATGTGTTGTTTGTTGAGGGGAAAATTCAACAAGTAGCGCAAAATATTGCCAGCGAAGATGCGCTTGTTATTGACGGTAAGGGCAAGTGGGTAACCCCAGGTATTATTGATGTTCATTCTCATTTAGGTGTTTATTCAAGCCCCGCAGTTGAATCGCATGCAGACGGCAACGAAGCCACTGATCCTAATACCTCAAGAGTTTGGGCTGAGCATAGTGTTTGGCCACAAGATCCTGGTTTTAATACCGCTCGTGCTGGTGGTATTACCACCTTACAAATATTACCGGGTTCGGCTAATTTATTTGGTGGTCGTGGTGTTACCTTAAAAAATGTATCGAGCCAAACCATGCAAGGAATGAAATTTCCCAATGCGCCTTATAGTTTAAAAATGGCCTGTGGTGAGAACCCTAAACGGGTTTATGGTGGCAAAAATGTTGCACCCTCAACGCGAATGGGCAATATGGCGGGCTATCGTGAAGCTTGGGCAAAAGCGGTGGAATATAAACGTGCTTGGGAAAAATATGATGCGGAATATGCCGCAGGAAAAAATCCTGTTGCACCCCAGCGAGATTTAACTGACGATACTTTACGTGGTGTATTAGACGGTGATATTTTAATTCAGAATCATTGTTACAAAGCCGAAGAAATGGCAATGATGATCGACCTAGGGAAAGAATTTCACTACAATTCAGGAACCTTTCATCATGCGATCGAAGCCTATAAAATTGCAGATTTGTTAGCTGAAAATGGTAACTGTGCGGCAATGTGGCCTGATTGGTGGGGCTTTAAAATGGAAGCCTATGATATGGTTCAAGAAAATGTTGCTATCGTTAATGCTGTAAAAAACTCGTGTGCAATTGTCCACTCTGATTCAGCTAAAACCATTCAGCGCTTAAATCAAGAAGCGGCCAAAGTATTGTATCGAGCTAATGAGCATGGTTTTAATTTAGCTCCCAAAGACGCCATTCGTTGGATCACAGCTAATTCAGCTAAAGCGATCGGTTTAAGCGACAAAATAGGGAGTTTAGTTGCGGGGAAAAATGCAGATATTGTGATGTGGAATGGTAACCCGTTTAGTGTTTATGCGCATGCAGAGCAAGTTTTTATTGATGGTACTAAAGTTTATGATCGTTTTGATAAAAAATATCAAGCACAAAGTGATTTTTTGTTAGGTCAAGCAATGCCGCCGACAGCAACTATCAGTCATAAGGGCTAATATTATGAAATTATTTAAATTTTCTTTAACTCCCTTGACTGCTGTGATCTTAATTTTACTTACATCGTTAAGTACGGTTGAGGCTAAAAGTTTAGCGATCACCAATGCTACGGTTTACACGGCGACCAAACAAGGCATATTAACCAATGCTACTGTGATTATTGAACAGGGCAAAATTAGCGCCGTTTTTACTGAGCAAAATGCGCGTGATAAAAAAATTGTTACCGATGAAACCTTTGATGCACAAGGCAAAATATTAACGCCAGGTTTGATTGGCGCAATGAATCAATTAGGTTTAGTTGAAGTGGGGGCGGTAGCCGATTCTCGTGATGGAGCCGATAAAAAAGCAAAAATCACTTTTGATGCCAGCTTGGCGTTTAATCCTCTTTCAGCGGCTATTGCTTATAATCGAAAAGGGGGAATTACGCGCGACGTAGTAACACCTAGCGGCGGGGAAGATGTTTTTAAAGGGCAAAGTTTCGTTGTTAATTTATCAGGTAAATTTGATAGTGTCTTGCAAGCTAACAATGCGGTTGTTGCCGTTGTGGGAGCTAAACATAAAGGTTCACGAGCCTTAAGCTTACAAACGTTATTCAATACCTTTGACGATGCAACCAAAAAATTAGCCAAAGCAAAAAAAGCTAAGCTGAAAAAGTCTAAAACCAAAAAAGATGATAACAAAGCAATAGAATTTAAACGTGATGAAAAAATTGTGAATGCGATTTTAGCGGGCACAAAACCACTACTTGTTTATGCTGATCGCGCTACAGATATGCTAGCGCTGATCAAATTGAAAGAAAAATATAAGTTAGACTTGGTTATTATCGGAGCGGCTGATGCTGAATTGATCACCAAGCAACTCGTTACGGCAAACATTCCTGTGGTGATCGATGCGATGCGTGATCTACCTGCCAGTTTTGATTCATTACATGTTTCGTTAAAGAGTGCGGCAAATTTAGTTAAAGCAGGAGTTAAGGTGGCATTATTGTTGGAAGACGCGCACAATTTATATCAATTAAGGTATAACGCAGGTAATGCTATTGCCAATGGTTTATCTAAAATGGAAGCACTTGCTGCGGTTACGGCCAATGTTGCTGATATTTTTCACCTCAATGCCGGTACTATCGCTCAAGGTAAGGCGGCTGATTTGGTTTTGTGGAGTGACGATCCATTTGAAATTAGTACTAAAGTTGAAAAAATTTGGATCGCAGGTGATGAATATTCAACGCAAAGCCGCCAAGATGCTTTACGCAAACGTTATACACAAAAAAGTGCTAGAGCAAGAGGTTATTTAAAGTAATATAGGGGACAGACCACGTTTAAAAGATCTAATTTAAACGTGGTCTGTCCCCCTATACTAAAGTGATAAATAAAGTGATAGTAAAAAATACCTTTGGTGACATACAACAAATTACCCTAGCGGATGGCGTGCAAGCTTTGCTTATTAATCACCAAGCTTGCCAAGCAGAGCTTAGTTTATACGGAGGTCAGGTATTAACTTGGCAGCCGAGTCAGCACAAACCGGTATTATGGTTAAGTGACAAGGCTATTTATCGACAAGGTAAAGCGATACGGGGCGGAATACCAATCTGTTGGCCATGGTTTGGTGGGTTTTCTGCATCAGGTTCTGCACAAGAGGTCAAGGCAGGAAATCATGGTTTTGCTCGTCAAAGTATTTGGCAGCTAGACCGTGTTGATATACAGGAGTTGGGTGTTTATTTAACCTTAACGCTTAGCGGAAAAAATAAACATCCGCTTTGGCCGCATGCTTTTAAATTAACTCAAGAAATATTTTTTGGTACTGAGTTGAAGCAGAGCCTACACATACAAAATAATAGTAACCTAGTCGTTAACTATAGTGGTGCGTTACATACTTATTTTCGCGTTAGCTCACCAAAAAACATCGCCATACCCGCTCTAGTTGGGATGAAATTTGATGATAAATTAACAGCAAAACCGCAAAATACAGCAGCTAATACGCCAGAAAAAGTTCAGTGTGTTGGTGCTGTTGATCGGGTTTACCATAGCTCGAAGGCTATGCAAATTATTGATCAGCAATGGCAACGAGTTATTAATATTCAAACTACAAATACTCAACAATGGGTTTTGTGGAATCCAGGAAAGGCGGGGGCTGAAGCGATGGCTGATATTCACGATAAGGGCGAAAATGAATATATTTGTTTAGAGGCGGCTAATACCCAGCGACAAAGCATTGCTGCCAGTAGCACGGTAACATTAGGCCAAACAATAGCGGTTAATTCTCTGGATCGAGGTTAATCAATGCGTAAATATTGTTTTAAAATATTATGGGTAAAGGCGGTTTTTAAATAAAATCCTCTTGGCAAGGTTAAAAACGGCTTACCTTGATGATCTATCGCTTTAGTTTTTGCTTGGCTATTAGCAGCTTTGGGGCGTAGTTGTAATACTTGACCATGTTTGCCGTTAATGTTTTCCACTTGCCCAAGCACTATCATGTCGGTTAACTCTTGCCAATCCATGGCTAATAATTGTTCTTCTTCAACCGATGGTGACCAAATAAAGGGTGTACCAACAATGCGTTCAGCAATAGGGATTTCTCGTTCAGCTATAATGGGTACCCATAAGACCCGTGCCAGTTTATTTCGAATATGGCTTGTTTGCCAATTAGCACCCACTAAATTGATCAATGGTGCGACACAAACAAACGTGGTTTCAAGTGGTTTGCCATAACGGTTAATGGGTAAAGATTTTAACTCGATACCCAAATGGGGAAAATCGGGTTCAGGACGTGTTCCAGCACTAGCACCGAGTACCCGTTCTAGTAGTAAACCAACCCAACCTTTTTCTTTATTGAGATTTTTGGGCACAGCAACAGCCTGATTGTTTGCAATCTCACCCAATGTTAACCCTGCAATAGCTTGCGCACGTTGCAATAATTGTGCTTCATCTTTAGGTATAAGTGTTTTTATAACTTTATCTTCAATAACTTATTTTTGTTTATTATCGCATGTGATTTAGCACAGGCAAGTGAAAAAAACACAGTATTTGTTTGCTAGCAAGCTAAGATTATGGAAGAATCATCAGTATACATTTTAATATTCGTCAGGAGTTCCTGTGATAGATGCCGAAGGCTATCGAGCCAATGTCGGCATAGTAATAATCAATAATAGGGGACAAGTATTTTGGGCAAGACGGTTTGGGCAACATTCATGGCAATACCCTCAAGGTGGGGTTGACGAAGGCGAAAGTGTTGAACAAACACTTTATCGTGAACTACATGAAGAGGTTGGTTTAAAACCTGAACATGTAGAAATTGTTGCTTCAACAAAACATTGGCTAAGGTATAAATTACCAAAACGTTTGATCAGGCATGACAGTAAACCCGTTTGTATTGGGCAAAAGCAAAAATGGTTTTTATTAAAATTAACGGCGCCTGAATCTGCCGTTGATTTATTAAATTCATCACATCCTGAATTTGATGATTGGCGTTGGGTAAGTTATTGGTATCCTGTTCGACAGGTGGTGTCATTTAAACGTGATGTTTATCGAAGAGTGATGAAAGAATTTGCTTCGTTTGCGATACCATCTCAGCGCAATGAACGCCGAAAACGCCGCAGTTAGTTGCTTGATTTAAGTTATTACTATGTTTTTATGTAGAGTCGCCGTATTTATTGAAAAGTAAATATGGCGGCTTATGTTCTTATAGTATCTATATCTGAAGGAATTTCATGTTAACCACCTTACGTCGTATTGTTCTTGAATTTAGTCAAGAACCCGAATTGCAAAGTGCGTTAGATCGCTTGGTGATCCAAGTAAAAAGTGCGATGAAAACAGATTGTTGCTCTATTTATCTTGCTGATTATCAACAGCAAAGTTTTTTATTAAAAGCTTCAGATGGTTTAGCTCAAGCTGCGCTTGGTCAAATATCATTAGGTTTTTCAGAAGGTTTAATTGGTTTCGTTGGACAAAGAGAAGAGCCAATTAATATTGCCAATGCACAACAACACCCACATTTTAAGTATTCAGCCGAGGTAAAAGAAGATGACTTAAGTGCTTTTTTAGGCACCCCTATTATTCATCAAGGCAAAGTGCTTGGTATTATTTCTATTCAACAAAAGCAAGCGCGAAACTTTGATGAAAATGAAGAAGCATTTTTGGTTACTTTATCGGCACAACTCGCCAGTGCCATTGCTAATGCTGAAGCTAGAGGTATGTTAGGGCAGCAGCAAGACAATGGTAAGTGGGTTAAGCAATTGCGTGGTATTGCTGGCGCACCGGGGGTGGCATTAAGCGAAGTTTTTATTTGTCAACCCGATGCAGATCTTAGCTCTATTTCACTGGCGAAATCAGCCAATAGCAGTGACGAAAAACAACGTTTTTATCAAGCAGTAGTAAAAACGCGGGTTGATTATGAGCAATTAAGTGCTCAGTTAGGCAGTATTTTAAGTGATCAAAATCTTGATATTTTTGAAATGTATAAACACTTGCTTAGCAGTGCCAGTTTAGCGGAAGAAATTAACGATAAAATATATTCAGGTTGGAATGCGCAAAGTGCGTTGAAGTTGGTTATTGATAGTTACGTGGTACAGTTCGAAAGTTTAGATGATGTTTATATTCGAGAGCGTGGTAGTGATATTCGCGATTTAGGTAATCGTTTATTATTTAATTTACAGCAACAACAAAAACAAGCACAGCAGTTACCCGATGAATTTGTGCTGGTTGCCGAAGATGTTACTGCCTCAATGCTGGCACAGTATCAGCATCAGGGCTTAAAAGCGATTGTTTCCTTATCAGGTTCAAATAACTCGCATGCGGCGATCCTTGCCCGAGCATTGGGGGTGCCAGCGATCATGGGTATTGACCCGATCCCTTTTGATCAATTAGCCCACCAAATTGTTATTGTTGATGGTTACAGTGGTGAGTTGTTTGTAGCCCCAGACGAGTCGTTACGTTCAGAATATAAACACTTAATTGTTGAAGAAGCGGCTTTAACCGAAAAAGTACGTGCTGTTGTTGATCTGCCGACCATTACCGTAGATGGTAAGGCGATTGAATTATTACTTAACGCGGGTTTAGCCAGTGGTTTTGAGCACTCAATGCGCGCCGGTGCTAAGGGTATTGGTTTATATCGTACTGAAATTCCTTTTTTAGAGCGCGACAGCTTTCCTTCAGAGCAAGAACAAACGCTATTATATCGACAGGTATTAAATGCCTTTCCCCATCATCAGGTGACCATGCGAACTTTAGATGTTGGCGGTGACAAAGCCTTGCCTTATTTCCCTATTGTTGAAGAAAATCCGTTTCTTGGTTGGCGCGGGATCCGTATTACCCTTGATCATCCTGAAATATTTTTACTACAAGTGCGAGCAATGTTACGAGCTAATGTGGGAATTAATAATTTAGAAATAATGTTGCCGATGGTGGTTAGTGTTACCGAAGTTGATGATGCCTTAAATTTGATCAATCAAGCGTATTATGAACTGACGGCTGAGCTTAACGAAAAAATTTGCCGGCCCAAGGTAGGCATAATGTTGGAAGTACCAGGGGTTATTTTTCAATTAGAAGAATTAGCAAAGCGGGTCGACTTTTTTTCCGTGGGTAGCAATGATTTAACCCAATATTTATTGGCAGTTGATCGTAATAATGCTCGTGTTGCCAATATTTATGATGCTTATCATCCTTCCGTGTTGCGTGCCTTGAATGTTATTGCCAAAGAGTCAAGCAAGTATTTGGTGCCGCTGAGCTTGTGTGGTGAATTAGCAGGTGAACCAGCGGGGGCTATATTGTTACTGGCGATGGGGTATGACAAATTGAGTATGAATCCTCATAATATTGCGCGCATCAAGTGGGTTATTCGACATGTTAATTATCAACGTTGTCAGGTTATATTGGCACATGTGTTAACCTTAAGTACCGCCAAAAAAATCCACTGTTATTTGAATGAACAACTGGAAAATTTCGGTTTAGGTGGTTTTGTTAGAGCGGGTATGTAATGTTGATTGATGTATTTTTATCTTGCTTAGCGTTGGGCGCATTGGTTGGCTTTTTAGCAGGCTTGTTGGGTATAGGTGGTGGCTTAATTATTGTACCAGCGCTGGTTTATATTTTACCCTTATTTGGCGTTATCGCTCACAATGCTGTTATGCCAGTGGCATTGGCAACGTCATTAGCAACGATTGTGATCACGGCCACCAGTGCCGCTTTTGCTCATCGAAAAAACGGTAATATTCCGTGGTCAATTGCCAAAATTTTAATGCTTTTTATTGCTGTTGGTGCTTTAACGGGCGCTTTTGTTGCGCATAATCTTTCCAGTTATATCTTGAAACAAATTTTTTCAACGGCAGTTATTTTATTAGCACTATATATGCTGCGCTCTATTGCTAAGCCTAAAGAACGGCCATTGCCACCCAATTGGGTGTTAAGAGGTTTAGGATTATTTACGGGTGTTTTAGCCAGTTTAATGGGCATAAGTGGTGGTGCAGTGCTTATACCTGCGTTAACTTTTTTTGGTGTGCCGCTTCGACAAACCATTGGTGTCGCAACGGTGTGTGGCATGATGGTGGCACTTTTTGGCACGATTGGATATGTTATAACGGGTTTACAACAAACTCATTTAGCGCCATGGAGTTTAGGTTATATTTATTTACCTGCATTATTGGGGCTGATCAGTAGTTCTTCTTTATTAGCCCCCTACGGCGTTAAGGTGGCCAAACGTTTGCCGGTAAAAACGTTAAAGAAATCTTTTGCATTCTTTTTAATTATTGTTGCCATTAAAATGATGCTGGTATAATGTCATTTTGATCCAGCCGTATTTCATCAAGCCAGTTAAAATAAAAATAAAATGGAGTTCTAATGACTAGTAGTTTTCTTCAATTTCCACAAATAGATCCGATCATTTTTAGCATTGGTCCTATTGCCTTACGTTGGTACGGCATGATGTATTTAATTGGCTTTATTGCTGCGATGACTATTGCCAATAAAGCGGCCGATAAAAGTAATGGTGCTTGGACGCGAGATCAAGTTAGCGATATGCTATTTTATGGATTTTTAGGGGTGATTTTAGGTGGACGAATTGGTTATGTTTTATTTTATCAATTTGATTATTTTTTAGTTGAACCGTTATATTTATTTAAAATTTGGCAAGGCGGTATGTCGTTTCATGGCGGTTTGTTAGGTGTTATTACGGCGGTTTTCTTTTTTGCTAGAAAAGAGCAGAAACGTTTTCTAGCCGTTGGCGATTTTGTGGCACCATTAGTGCCTATTGGTTTAGGTATGGGGCGTTTAGGTAATTTTATCAATGCAGAATTATGGGGACGACAAACAGATGTACCTTGGGCAATGATTTTCCCCACCGACAAATTACAGTTACCACGCCATCCGTCGCAACTCTATGAATTTTTCTTAGAAGGTGTGGTGTTGTTTATCATCATCTATGGTGTTACGCGCAAACCTAGACCATTAGGGTTAGCATCGGGTTTGTTTTTGATTTGTTACGGAATATTTAGAATGATCGTCGAGTTTTTCCGTGAACCAGACGCTCAATTAGGCTATTACTTTAGCTATATTTCTATGGGGCAAATGTTGAGTTTGCCGATGGTGCTTGCGGGTGTTTTCTTGATTTATTGGGGATATACACATCAGGCAAAAATAGCTATCGAACAAGGCAAAACAAAAAGAAAGGGAAAAAAATAATGCATGCTTATTTAGACTTAATGCGCACGGTTCGTGATACTGGTATTGCCAAGTCTGATCGCACGGGTACCGGCACAAAAAGCATTTTTGGTTATCAAATGCGCTTTGATTTAGCGCAAGGCTTCCCGTTAGTTACCACTAAAAAATGTCATTTAAAGTCAATCATTCATGAATTATTATGGTTTATTAAGGGTGACTCTAATATTGCTTATTTAAAACAGCATAACGTAAAAATATGGGATGCGTGGGCAACCGATACCGGTGAGCTGGGTCCTGTTTACGGGGTACAATGGCGTAATTGGCCCGTGGGTGATGGTAGTGGTGATACGATTGATCAATTATCACAATTAATTGACGATTTAAAACACAATCCTGACTCACGCCGCCATATTATTAGTGCATGGAATCCAGCGGTACTGCCAGATACTTCAATTAGCCCTATTGAAAATGCAGCGCAGGGTAAACAAGCGCTACCACCTTGTCATACCTTGTTTCAGTTTTATGTATTGAACGGTAAATTATCATGTCAGTTATATCAACGCAGTGCTGATATATTCTTAGGTGTACCTTTTAATATAGCTAGTTATGCGTTATTTACCATGATGATCGCACAAGTGTGTGAGCTAGAACTTGGTGATTTTGTGCATACCTTTGGCGATGCGCATTTATACTTAAATCATAGCGAACAAGTCGATGAGCAATTATCGCGTGAACCGTTACCTTTACCAACGATGGCAATTAATGCTGAAATAAAAAGTATTTTTGATTTTACTATCGATGATTTTGAGTTAAAAAATTATCAATCACATCCACATATCAAAGCACCCATTTCAGTGTAGTTCTTTATAGGGGACAGACCACGGTTTAAGATTTTTTAAACGTGGTCTGTCCCCTGTTATTCCTTTGTTGCCGAAT
>CAZVPC010000004.1:19380-37763 GCA_964629005.1 uncultured Pseudoalteromonadaceae bacterium
CGGTTTAAGATTTTTTAAACGTGGTCTGTCCCCTGTTATTCCTTTGTTGCCGAATATTTTTTTGTGGTATGATCTAGTTGTACAGCGATAAGCGTGTACATAATATTTATTACTTCAATTCAGGTCTTGAATAAAACAACATGAAAACAATTTTAATTACCGGCGGAGCTGGTTTTATTGGTAGTGCGGTTATTCGCTTTTTATTGGCAGAAAAAAAATTTAAAGTGATTAACGTTGATAAGCTCACCTATGCCGGTAACTTATTATCATTACCTGATACTGAAACAAATGAAAATTATTGTTTTGCGCAAGTTGATATTTGTGACCAAGCAAAAATATCAGCACTTTTTGAGTTACATCAGCCTGATTTTGTTATGCATTTAGCGGCAGAGTCACATGTTGATCGCTCTATTGATGGTCCGGCTGAATTTATTCAGACCAATATTGTTGGCACCTATACACTATTAGATGTGGCAAATAAGTATTGGCAAGCTTTAACGCAGAGTAAAAAAGATAACTTTCGTTTTCATCATATATCTACCGATGAAGTTTACGGTGATCTGGCTGATAGCGGTTTATTATTTACCGAAAAAACACCTTATGACCCAAGTTCGCCTTACTCTGCGAGTAAAGCAAGTTCAGATCATTTAGTACGAGCATGGTTGCGCACGTATGGCTTGCCAACTATTGTAACCAACTGCTCTAATAATTATGGACCTTATCATTTTCCTGAAAAGTTAATTCCTCTTGTTATTTTGAATGCACTAGAGGGAAAACCATTGCCTGTTTACGGTAAAGGTTTACAAATACGAGATTGGTTGTATGTTGAAGATCATGCCAGAGCGTTAGTTAAAGTGGTTACTGAGGGGGAAATAGGTGAAACTTATAATATTGGTGGTCATAACGAAAAAACTAATATTGAAGTTGTGGAGCTTATTTGTGATCTATTGGATGAATTAAAGCCCACAGATAATCGTCATACTGAATCTGAACTTGTTTCAGAAACTCACGTAGCAAGCTATCGCGACTTAATCACTTTTGTGCAAGATCGCCCCGGTCATGATCTTCGTTATGCCATTGACGCCACAAAAATTAGTGACCAACTGAACTGGCAACCACAAGAAACCTTTGCATCAGGGATCAGAAAAACGGTTGAATGGTATTTAGCTAATTTAACTTGGTGTTGGCAAGTTCAAAAAGATAGCTACAATCGGCAAAGATTGGGAAATAAGTAACATGAAAGGTATTATCTTAGCTGGCGGTAGTGGTACACGGTTATATCCACTGACTCATGGTGTTTCGAAACAGCTACTCGCTGTATATGATAAACCGATGATTTATTACCCTTTATCGGTGTTAATGTTAGCAGAAATTAAAGATATTTTGATCATTACTACACCAGAAGACCAACCGCAGTATAAAAAAATATTAGGTGATGGTAGTCAGTTTGGCATTAATTTAAGTTACGCCATTCAGCAAAAACCAGAAGGACTAGCGCAAGCGTTTATTATTGGCACAGATTTTATTGGTCAAGACAATGTCTGTCTTATTTTAGGAGACAATGTTTTTTATGGCGCAAATTTTTCCCCTAAATTAAAGGCTGCTGCACAATTAACGGACGGTGCTACTGTTTTTGCTTATCAAGTGCATGATCCTGAACGATTTGGTGTGGTTGAAGTTGATAGTGAATTTAACGCACTTTCATTGGAAGAAAAACCAATGAAGCCAAAATCAAATTATGCAGTTACCGGTTTATATTTTTATGATAATTCCGTGGTAGAAATTGCCAAAAAGGTACAGCCTTCTGAACGGGGTGAATTAGAAATAACGGCAGTGAATCAAGCCTACTTAACACAAAAAAAATTATCAGTAGAAGTACTTGGACGTGGTTTCGCTTGGTTAGATACCGGAACACACGACAGTTTGATGGAAGCTTCACTGTTTGTACAAACGGTAGAAAAGCGACAAGGGTTTAAAATAGCTTGTTTAGAAGAAATAGCTTACCTTAATGGTTGGTTAGACAAAAATGCCATACTTAAAAAAGCACAACAATTAGTTAAAACAGGTTATGGTCATTATTTGAAAATGTTAGTAAATGGATGAGAAAAGTCAGTGCAAAATAATAATAATGATGTAACTTTTTCTATTGTCGGTTTTTTTAAAATATTATGGCAACAAAAAATATTGGTGTTATCCGGTACTTTTTTGTTTGTCTTGATCTCTGCACTTTATGTTTATAAATTGCCCGATCTTTATCGTGCTGAAATTACCTTAATACCCAACAAGAACGCCGATGGTGGTTTATCGTCTTTATCGGGTCAATTAGGTAGCTTAGCTAGTTTATCAGGAATTAATTTTAAATCGGAATCTAATAAATCAGGACAGTTTGTTGAATTGAGTACCTCTCGAGGTTTCGTCCAACAATTTATTGAAAAACATCAACTGTTAGTTAATTTACTTGCGGTAAAAGGCTGGGATAAAAACAATAACCAATTAATTTATGATGATGCGTTATTTGACGTAAAGAGTCAAAAATGGAGATTAGCGCAGCCAAATCAAAAAATACCAACCCCATGGCAAGCCTATGGCCAATTTATCAAGTTTTTAAATGTGACTCAAGAAGCCGGAGGCATGCTTAATATTACCTTAGATTATTATGATCCTAAGTTAGCAAAACGGTGGTTATATCAATATGTAGATGAATTAAATGATTTTATTCGTCAACAAGACTTAATTGAAGCACAGGCGAGTATAAAGTATTTACAGCGGGAAGCGTCACTTGCTGAGGTGAGTAGTGTTAAAAGTGTTTTTTATAATTTAATCGAGCAAAAAACAAAAACAGTTTTATTGGCTAAAGTGAGCAAAGGTTATGTTTTTAAACCGCTAGATGACATCGTTTTACCCGAAGATAAACAAAGTCCAAAAAGGGGGATTATTATCATATTATTTGCTTTTTTGGGAATGTTGATATCAATTGTTATTGCACTTATTCGTCACTTAATTATTGCTGAACACGAGCATGTTAACCAATAACCATAACACCAATAAGACAGACTTTTTTTCGATATATCTTGTTCTTATATTAGTTATTATTGCGGGTGGTTTGTGGATTGATGCGGTAACGGGCTTTGTGGTCTTTGAGCTCGGTGTCGATTTGAAATTATCACTATTATATAAAATGGTATTAATATTAATTATTCTTTTAGTATTAGTACCAACATCATTGAAAACCGCGATCACGCTGCTTTTTATTTTAATTGCATTGCTGATCCCCGCTTATACTATGTTGATACGTTTCGGACGATTAGACTTTTTTATCAAAGATGTTGCTATTGCCATTAAAATATTTGTACCGTTAATGGTTTTTAGTTTTTTTGCCATGACCATAAAAACACATAAAAACTTGGTGAAAAAATGGGGGAATAGAGCCTTATGGATAAATTTTATCGGCTTGAATGTTAATTTATTTATTGGTGCGTTAGGTTTCGGTTATAAAAGTTATAAAGTTGGTGACGGTGGTTTTGGGGTTAATGGTTACTATGTTGCGGGTAATGAATTAGGCGGTGTTTTTGTTTTGCTATTTAGTTTTGCCTTGGCTCGGGTCTGGGATTTAAACAGACGATATTATATTTTACTCGCTATGTTAACTATTTTTTGGGGAATATTAATTGCAACCAAAACAACGTTGTTAGCCTCTTTGATTTTAGTTTTTATTGTACCGATCATCTCTGAACGAAATAGACTGTTTTCATTAACTAAGTTAAAAGTTTTGCTGTTTTTTTTGATGTTATTGGTCACTATATTAGTGATCGTGTTTGTCTTTCCTTTATTTTCTCAATTAGCATTATGGGACAGACTGCAATGGATATATCAATCCAAAGGGTTAGTGGGACTAATATTTTCAGGGCGTGAGATATATAGCAAAGAATTATTATCAGTATTTGAAAATTACTTTGGTCCACTACAATGGTTATTTGGTGCTGGTATTTCAGGGATCAGTCAGTGGGCGAGCAAATATACGGCAGAAATAGATTTTATAGACGTTTTTATTTGGTTTGGCTGTTTTGGCCTGTTTGTGGTGTTAGTACAATTATCTTTCTTTTTTTTGACCAGTTATAAAGGCTTAAAGCTCGCCTCAAGTGAATTTGCAGCCGCGGCTTTTACCGCTAATGTTGTGTTATTATTTCTAGCTTTTTTTAGTGGTCATATCTTAACGTCGGGTATGTTGGGTTTCACTTGGGCATTGCTGAATGCTTTAGTGTTAATTGATATTAATAAATTTAAAGAAATAAGAGAGCTTAAATGAATAGCAGTAATGCCTTAGTTTCAATCATTATTCCTACCTACAACAGAGCGGCAGTTATTGACGAAACTATTGACAGTGTTCTGGCGCAAACCTACCCACATTTTGAATTGATCATTGTTGACGATTTTTCTGCCGATATTGAATCGTTAAGAACATTGATCCAAGGGTATGATGATGAAAGAATTCAATTAATTGAGCATAGTTGTAATAAAAATGGTGCTGCTGCTAGAAATACAGGGCTCAATGCGGCACAGGGTGATTTTATTGCCTTTCTTGATTCGGATGATTTATGGCATAAATATAAATTGGAAAGACAAATATATTTATCGGCCAAGATGAACGAGCAATCAATACTGTATTGTAAATTACGTTGTTATTGCAGTTCAAGCCCTAACAATATTATAGAACGCCCAAATGCGGCAATAAAAACGTCAGCACGATTAGGCGATTATTTATTTGTTGATCAGCAAGTAATGCAAACATCAGGTTTGTTTTTATATCGAAGTTTTGCACAAAAAATCATGTTTAATGAACGCTTGGTTAGGCATCAAGATTATGACTTTTTATTACGTGCAGAAGAGAAAGGTGCCAACTTTATTTTTATTGACGAAGCCTTGGTTGATTATATTTGGCTAGCTACCGATAAAGTAACAACAAAATCTATTTCAGTAGCTAATTCTTTGAATTGGCTAAATGATTATAAACAATACCTTTCAACCGCGGCGCAATTAGGTTTTATTAAAAAAGAAATACTGACGGTTGCAATTAGAACGGGTCAAAAGAAACAAGTCTTTAACTATTTGTTAGCTAAGTACAATGGCAAGATTTGTTTGATAGTGATGTTAGAAATGTTAACTGTTTTTATGAAATTAGCGATTGGAAAATTGAAGAGAATAATTGGGTGAAATATATTATTGGTAGTGGCTGGTGGTGTGCCACTGAAAATGGAGTTAACAACATAACTGAAAAACGCGTGTTATTCGGCGACGATGAAATTAGAGGTAAAGCTTTTCATCATTTATGGTATCAATCAATTTGTGAAAATACCACGCCGGATAAAATAGTGATAGTTGATAGCTGTTCTCCGGCTAAACCTGAGCTTTGTTCGACAGATGAACGTTTAGAATTTGTATCATTAAATGAGAACGCAGGTCATTCTACAGACCATAAAGGTAAATATAGTGGTTGGATGCGTTCGGTTTTACATGGAATATCTTATGCGAATTGTTGTGACTGCGACTATTTTGTGTATGTGGAGCAAGACGCGCTATTAAAAGGGCAAGGAATTATTGAATTTGAAATTTCTCAAATGAAAAAAAACTATGCTTTTGGCGCTAGCGGTAATTTTATTCAACCTTTACAACAATCTTTTTTTATTATTCATCATACGGTTTTTGAAAAGTTTTTATCACGAAGCTTCAACATAAAAGCTCGTGATAATTTAATTTCCCCTGAAAGAAAATTTGCGATTGCTTCCTCTGCACTTCTTTCAACACTCCCTGAGTTTTTATTTTATCAGCCATCGAGTAAAAAGTTGTTGGGTAAAGTACTTTTGCGTATTCAAAATATTGTATTAAAAACTTTGGGTGGTTTTGGGTATTTAAAATCAGGCTATGGACGCAATAAACCGATTAATTTTAATGATGATTATTTTTATTTTCAGCATGGTGAACAGGCTGAAATAAGACGCTATTTAAATAAATAATTTATATGGATCAAGTTAAATCACAATGAAAAATACAGTTATTATTATTGGTCCGGATAAAAATTTTGGCCAAGGAGGTGTTGCCACTGTTATTAATAATCAATGCGTTATTATGCACGAGAGTGATAGGCTACGTTTTGAGTTTATTGAAAGTCATGGCAAAAAACGTTTTACTTTTTTACGGGCATTTTATCAAATAGTTGTAAGCTGTTTAAGGAAAAATCAGCAGGCTGGCGTTTATTGGTTTCATACCAGCCAATATTTTTCTATTTTTCGTAAATGTGCGTTAAGTATCCCATGTTTTATTTTTAGAAAAAAAATTATTTTTCAATTGCATTCAATTAAAATTGAACATTACCTTAACAACAAAGTTACTAAGTGGCTGTTACGGTTAGTGTTATCTATTCCTGATAAAATTGTCGTACTTTCTCCATTTTGGCTTGATTTAATGGTCATGCATTTTCCCACTATGAAAACTAAATTTGTAGAATTGGCCAATCCAGTTATTGAAACCGATATACCACAAGAGCAAACAGATTTTTTAACAGGACAACCTTATATACTATCTTTGTCGCGATTAGTAAAAGGTAAAGGTATAGATAAAGTAATCGCTTCGATGACACAACTAACGATGGACTTAGTTATTGCTGGGCAGGGCGATGATGCTGACTATTTACGCGATCTTTGTAAAAAACTAAATGTTGAACATAAAGTCCATTTTGTTGGTTGGGTAAATGGAGAACAAAAGAAAAAGTTAATAGCATCAGCAAAATTATTTGTGTTGCCTTCTAAATATGATTCATTTGGAATGGTTTTTGTTGAAGCTATGGCGTTAGCGGTTCCTGTAGTTGCTTTTAATATTCCTACTGTAGCTCAAGTTGTAAAACATCAACAAACAGGCTTATTAATAAATAACGATGATCCCAAAAGTTTAGTGAACGCTATTGATATGGTAATGCTAAACCATGATGAAATGGCATTAAATGCTAGAGCACATGTGCTTGAACACTATAGTTCGGTTGTTTATAAAAATAGAGTGCAACAACTTATCTCTTCATTGTAATTGAGCACTCAAAATATTAATCAATAAGTAATTATATAAATATGAATAAAAAAATAAATATCGCGGGTATTTCAATATCTTCTTTCACTTCAATTGAACAAGCTATTGAAACTGAAATTATAACACCATCAGGGATTAAATCTGGCGTAGCCATAGCAGTTAACCCTGAAAAAATTATGATCGCAAAAAAGAATAAGCAGTTGGCTGAATTGTTAGCCAAAGCAAGTTTAAAGTACCCTGACGGCATCGGTGTTTCCTATGTGATGTCAAAAAAATCAAGGCAATATGTTGCTCGTATTCCGGGCTGTGAGTTGTGGGAAAAAGTAATGCTTAAATCAGCAGAACAAA
This sequence comes from uncultured Pseudoalteromonadaceae bacterium, assembly GCA_964629005.1. Classification (GTDB taxonomy): domain Bacteria; phylum Pseudomonadota; class Gammaproteobacteria; order Enterobacterales; family Alteromonadaceae. The sequence goes on from CAZVPC010000004.1 coordinate 26,803, forward strand.
AAATCCCTGTATTTCTGGTAGGTGCCTCAGCAACCGTACTTCAACAAACTCAGAGTAAACTTATGGTTCAAGGGGTCAATATTGTTGGTGCGATTAATGGCTATTTTAATCAAACTGATGAAGCTAAGGTGATAGCACAAATTAAAGCTTCAGGTGCACAGATAATCTCTGTTGCCTTAGGGTCACCTAAACAGGAACTGTTTATGTTTGAATGTCATAAAGCAATACCCACAAGTTTTTTTATGGGTGTTGGTGGTAGTTATGATGTTTTTACGGGTAATGTAAAAAGAGCCCCATTAGGTTTTATAAAATTTCATTGTGAATGGTTATATCGATTATTGAGTCAACCAACACGTATCAATCGGCAAATCAATTTAATTAAATATATACTATTATATTTAATGAAAAAACTTTAATTCCCTAACGTATTTAAGGATATTTATAAAAAGCCATTATTTTTTTAAAAAGTTTTTCTCGTGGGTATTGTATATCTAACTCTCTGATTTTCACTTTATTTGATGTGGCTTTATTAATTCTTATTATTAATTTGTTACTCGTTATTGGTTGCTTTAAATCGAAAGTTACAGTGTAACTATTATAACCATTAACATTATGGGTAAACGCAATATTGTTGGTGTTAGCTAAGGTGATGTTGGATCGTAAAGTTGATTCATCGCCATTATTATCGACAGAGATCAAATCAAATTGGTTAGGAAAATCTTTTGGTGAAACGGATGTGATCACTAATTGATTAAGTATTTTTGTGTTTAAAATGTTTTTATTCAGTGTAAGAGTCAAATCAACAGGAAATTTGTCGGCCAACCAATATTTATTCCATGTCCAGTTCGCATCAGTGAGCTTGTTTACACCATATTTTAATGGTAGTGCTGAATAAGAGGCGGTTATATTTTGAATTTCAACACTGGGTTTGTATAGCTTAGGAACAATATTTACGCCAGACATATCTTCTGCTAGGAATTTATTGGCAAAAGTTTGTATTTTTTCAATGTGGGTTATTTTGAATAACCAAGCGAGTTGAAAAATATGCAGTTCGTGGTAACCATCGGGTGGTGTTCCTTTTTCTGAAGAAATTTGTTGAAGAGGAGAATAATCATAACGAGAAGTAAAATTTAAATCGTATAAATCGATATTATTTATAAGACTATTTACTCCAGTATTAAATAGTTTTTTAGCAAGATCATTGTCGTAAGCTTTAACAAAACTTCGAATACCACTTAATGAAAAAATAAAACCGTTTAATACATGGGCGGGCATCTGAGTTGAACCATATTCTTCAAACCAAGTGACCCCATTAAAATCAGCCGTTAATCCTTTGACCTTTAAAGGATACAAAAACGCGATCAAGGCATCGTAGGCAACTTTTTCATAACTTTTGTCTTGAGTTATATAATAGGCAGCGATTAATGATGATATGGCCTGTCCTTGCGCCATTGCTGAGGTCCAATCATTTACAAGTTTGTAATCAGTTATGGGGAAATGAGCACGAAAACTACAAAAGCCATATTGAGTGTAAATACAATTATCTCGTAACCAAGTTGCATTGGTTATAAATTTTGTCAGTACTGCATTACTGCCTGTTTTATAATAGCTGTTGTAAAGATCATAAGAATAAGCAGCAATTGAAACGGGGTAGTAATAGTCGATCCCTTTAACCGTTAATAAAGGAATGCCCAACGCATCTTTTTTAAGTTTTAGATGTTTATCTAAATTAGCTGACGAAAAAACATTAGGCTCAGGTTTGTTAATTATAGCTGTGAGAGGTTTGTTTTTTATTGAAATTGTCCATGTGAATTCTTTGCTGCTTTGAGGAGCGCCGGTGACCACCGCTTTAATGGAAATTATTTGTTCTTTTTCTACGTTAGGAGAAATAAAAGTAAGTGAATTTTTAGTTTGGCTTTGAAAAAAGGTAGCGGGTCCTGAAATTAATTGCCATTGGGTTTTAAAATCACCATCAGCTTCAACTTGAAGTGTTAAAGTAGCCGTTGTGTTTTCAACAACTGTGCTGATCTCATTCGGGGCAATAGTTGTAATGATAGTGGTTAGTACTGGCGGACTAACCGTGTTGTTAGATCCACCGCAGCCGCTAAGTAGACATGCAATGAGCAAAAAAAGATAAATTTTCATCGTGTTGATTGATTCACTGTTGGTTTTATTATTTATGAATAATTAGGTTGATGGTTTTTCTCTATCGATCACGGTCGTTAAATATTTCGTGAGTAGCATAAAAAAAACGGGGCGATAAAGGAGTAAATAAGTCGATGTTGCGCAAATTATTGGTAAAACCATTAACCAACCACTCAGCCAAACCAAGTATAAAAACATCGGCACTAAAATAGCGAGTTTCATCAAATTAAGCATTACTCTTTCAGGAGCATTAAGTTTTTGTGCGGCTAAAATAAGCAATGCTTGTCGTTTTTTTAGATCATATGGACGCAGTTCTGGAATTTTATTTGAAGAAAAATAAATGCTCATAAAAGTGGTTGAATTTAATAAGGTTGGGTGATCATACCTTATTCTTATTGAGTTATCTTAGAAAAATTGTCAGTTGTCGTCGTAACGCATTTTCAGTATAATATTTCCCCGTCTTGCTATACTTGATAATTAGTTTTTTGTGCTAATTATTGAGCGCGACAACAAATTTTATTTACTCCTAACATCTGGGTATTACATGACAACTAGATATATATTTGTTACGGGCGGAGTTGTATCTTCTCTCGGTAAAGGTATTGCTGCAGCTTCCCTAGCGGCTATTTTAGAAGCACGGGGCTTAAAAGTTACCATGCTTAAACTCGATCCTTATATTAATGTTGATCCCGGCACGATGAGTCCCATTCAACATGGCGAAGTGTTTGTTACCGAAGATGGTGCAGAAACTGATCTCGACTTAGGTCATTACGAACGTTTTATTCGCACTAAAATGACCAAACTAAACAACTTTACTACCGGACGAATTTATCAAGATATTCTTGCCCGTGAACGCAAAGGAGAGTTTTTAGGGGCAACTATTCAAGTAATTCCCCATATCACTAACGACATTAAACGCCGAATTATTGAAGGTGCTGAAGGTTACGATGTTGCTATGGTGGAAATTGGCGGTACCGTGGGCGATATTGAATCACAGCCGTTTTTAGAAGCAATTCGTCAATTAGGTACTGAGTTAGGTCGTGAACGTGCGCTGTTTATGCATTTAACGCTAGTACCTTATATTGCTGCCGCAGGTGAGATAAAAACGAAACCTACCCAACACTCAGTTAAAGAATTACGTTCAATTGGTATTTTCCCTGATATTTTAGTCTGTCGCGCAGAGCGGACTGTTCCCGCTAATGAACGAGCAAAAATTGCCTTGTTTACTAATGTTGAAGAAAGAGCGGTAGTGTCAATGCGCGATGTTGACAGTATATACAAAGTACCAGCACTATTAAAATCACAAGGGATTGATGAAATTGTGGTGAAGCGTTTTGGTCTAGATATTCCTGAGGCTGATTTAAGCGAATGGGAGCAAGTTTTATATCAAGAGGCTAACCCTATTGGTGAAGTGACTATTGGCATGGTGGGTAAGTATATTGAATTACCTGATGCGTATAAGTCGGTGAACGAAGCGCTTAAGCATGCGGGTATTAAAAATCAAGTTACCGTTAAAATTCAATATATTGACTCTCAAGACGTGGAAGCAAAAGGTGTTGATTTATTAAGAGAGCTTGACGCGATTTTAGTGCCGGGTGGTTTTGGTGAACGTGGTGTTGAGGGTAAAATTTTAGCAGCTCAATATGCCCGTGAAAATAAAATACCTTATCTTGGTATTTGTTTAGGTATGCAAGTAGCACTGATTGAATTTGCTAGGCATGTAGCGGGTTTAAGTGATGCTAATAGTACTGAATTTAATACTGAAACACCCCATCCGGTGATTGGTTTGATCAGTGAATGGCTTGATGAAGAAGGTCAAGTTGAATATCGTAATGAGCATTCTGATCTGGGTGGTACTATGCGAGTTGGCTCACAAGTGTGTCACTTATTGAAAGGTACCAAAGTGCGCAACGTATATGGTAGTGAAATCATTAATGAAAGACACCGTCACCGTTTTGAGGTAAATAATAACTACCGAGAACAATTAAGTAACGCTGGCTTGGTGGTTTCGGGTTTATCTGCGGATAAAAAATTAGTTGAGGTGATCGAATTACCCGATCACCCTTGGTTTATAGCAGGGCAATTTCATCCAGAGTTTAATTCAACTCCGCGTGACGGCCATCCGCTATTTGAAAGTTTTGTTGCGGCGTCTTATGTGCATCAAAAACAACAAAATAAATAATTAAAACTGTAGTTCAACTATGGATGCTGCGGTTTTACTTTTAAGAATTTTTTTATTTTTAAGTAGGGATCAAAATGTCAAATATTAAAAAAATACTTGCTCGCGAAGTAATAGACTCTCGTGGCAATCCAACGGTTGAAGCCGATGTTTATTTAGAATCTGGTGCATGGGGACGCGCTTGTGCACCATCAGGTGCATCTACTGGCTCGCGTGAAGCGCTAGAGTTGCGTGATGGTGATAAAAGTCGTTATTTAGGTAAAGGCGTTTTAAAAGCAGTTGCTGCGATCAAAGATGCTATTGCTCCCGCGCTAATAGGGAAAAATGCGCGAGCACAAGATCAAATAGATCAAACTATGATCGAACTTGATGGCACTGAAAATAAAGAAAAATTTGGTGCTAATGCTATTTTAGCGGTCTCGCTGGCAACGGCAAAAGCGGCTGCTATGGATAAAGGTGTACAACTGTTTGAACACATTGCTGACTTAAATGGCAGCTCTGGTATTTATAGTTTGCCTGTACCTATGATGAATATTCTTAATGGTGGTGAACATGCCGATAATAATGTAGATATTCAAGAGTTTATGATACAACCTGTAGGTGCGGCGAATTTTAAAGAAGCACTACGTATGGGATCGGAAATATTTCATACCTTGAAAAAAGTATTGTCAGCCAAAGGTATGAGTACTTCTGTTGGTGATGAGGGCGGCTTTGCGCCTAACTTAGCCTCTAATGCCGATGCGTTGGCAATGATCAAAGTTGCGGTTGCTGAGGCAGGTTATGAGCTAGGTAAAGATGTTACTTTAGCATTAGATTGTGCCGCCTCTGAATTTTATGACGCGACTGCTAATAACGGTAAGGGTATTTACGATCTTAAAGGTGAAGGCAAGCAGTTTAGCTCAAATGAATTTTCTGACTTTTTAGCCGAGCTTTGTCAACAATATCCTATTATTTCAGTTGAAGATGGTTTAGACGAGTCTGATTGGGATGGTTTTAAATATCAAACCGATTTATTAGGTGACAAAATTCAAATTGTTGGTGATGATTTATTTGTAACTAACACTAAAATCTTTAAAGAAGGTATTGATAAAGGCATCGCTAATTCTATTTTAATTAAGTTAAACCAAATTGGTACGTTAACTGAAACCCTAGCAACGATTAAAATGGCAAAAGATGCGGGTTATACCACGGTAATTTCGCATCGCTCTGGCGAAACAGAAGATACTACTATTGCCGATTTAGCAGTTGGTACCGCAGCAGGTCAAATAAAAACGGGTTCTTTATGTCGTTCTGACCGTGTTTCTAAATACAACCAGTTATTACGTATTGAAGAATATTTAGGTGATAAAGCGGTATTTAATGGTTTGAGTGAAGTTAAAGGGCAGTGATCGTTTATTTTTACTGTATTTTGATAAAGCGCGAGTAAACACCCGCCTACAGTTTTGGTCAATTTTTGTAGGCAGGGCTTTAGTCGCGTAGATCAATTAAATAATAATAGCAACTTATTGAAGTTGCTATTTTTTTTACATACGTAATTAACAAAAAATGTATTTTTTGTTAACAATAACGTATGCTCTAATTACTCAATGATTTTTTGGTTTACCTGTTTTACATGCCGCAAACTTCACTTTGGCAAGTCTCGTCGCAATCGTCAGATTATGCAGAATTGTGTAATGCTTTGTATGAGCGAGAATTAAGTCAATTGGTGAATGCTGATTTAGCAACCGTGCAAGTGCTGCAAAGTCGTCTTAAAAGTTTGCCTCATTATATTAAACGCACCGCACATTTTATGGTACAAGTAAAAACACCGCTTGAGCTTGACAGTCAAAATGCCAGTTGGTCAACAGCACAAAGTTATTTTGCCCCAGTAAAAAATCAAGATGAAGCCGTAGTTTGGCAGTGGTATCAAAGTTTTGCTATACCATTGGGTTTGGTGGTGCCAGTGTGGACAGAAGGACGCATTGTGCTTGATTCGATTGATCAGCTTGATCAAACACAGCAACGCTTTAGAACGAATGCTTTTGGTTGGTTTAGTGAGGCGTCTGTTACTAAAATGCATTTGCAAACGGATGATCTAGTTGCCACTCAGCCCCTTAAATTATTAAAACCGACCAAAAAAGTCATGATGACTGCTTGTGCGGGTCATTGCTGGCAAAATAAGACGAAGGTTAGGCCGAAAATGTTAACGCTAAGAGAACTGTTATTATCGTGTGCGATCAATTGGCGTAATTTCAAGCAATCACGTGTGCTTCAATCACTCTGAAACTCGCATTTAGAGGTAACATGAGTATAATATCGCTATGATTGATTTTTTGTTCGGAAATGCTTTTTAGCACTATGCGCGTTATTACCGTCACACTGTTTATTTTTTTTATTATGTTGCAATATCGACTGTGGTTCGGTAAAAACAGTGTGCCTGACTATTTAGCCCTCAAAGCTGATATGGTTAGGCAACAAGCAGATAATGAAAAATTGAATCAGCGTAATAAAGTGTTATACGCCGATATTGATGATTTAAAGTCAGGTGTTGAAGCTATCGAAGAACGAGCACGTAATGAACTTGGAATGATAAAATCAGGAGAAACATTTTTTCGCTTAATTCCTGTTGATAAATCGGCTAAACATAAAAAAAGGAAATCGCTTGATTAGCGAAAATTCAGTACTATTTTCATCTTTAATTGTTGTTGTTCCTGCGGCTGGTGTTGGCAAAAGAATGCAAGCAGTTTGTCCTAAGCAATATCTCAGTTTTTCAGGTAAAACTCTGTTAGAACATACGGTTGAATGTTTATTGTCACATCAAAAAATTGATCGAGTGATCATTGCGTTAGGTGAGCAAGACGAATATTTTCCTACTTTGGCCTTAGCCACAAATCGCCAAGTGGAAACGGTTGTTGGTGGTAAAGAAAGAGTGGAGTCGGTTCTTGCGGGATTGAAAGCAATTGATGAAAAGCATTATCCTTGGGTATTAGTACATGATGCTGCGCGTCCTTGTTTAAGTCATCAAGATATTGATAAGTTAATTAATTATTGCCAGCAACATGATGTTGGTGGTTTATTGGCAACGCCGGTACGCGATACCATGAAACGATCTAAAAATGGTCAGTTGGTAACTTATACTGAACCAAGAGCAGGACTTTGGCACGCTTTAACACCGCAAATGTTTCGTGTTGAACAATTAACTCATGCAATAGAAAATGCGTTATTGCAAGGCAAAGAAATTACTGATGAGTCATCTGCAATGGAACTCGCGGGTTTTGCTAGTGCTTTGATTGAAGGAAGGGCTGATAATATTAAAGTAACTCGCCCTGATGATTTAGCGTTAGCTGAATTTATTCTTTCGAGAAAAAAAGTGTCTACCTCTGAATACTTAACCTTAAATTGTGAGTAATAATAATGCGTATTGGTCATGGCTTTGATGTTCATAAATTTGGTAGTAAAAAGCCACTAGTTTTAGCGGGAGTTACTATTGAATATTCACAAGGTTTTATTGCGCATTCTGATGGTGATGTTGCTATTCATGCGCTTTGTGATGCTATTTTAGGTGCGCTTTGTTTGGCTGATATTGGTAATCATTTTCCTGATACCGACGATCAATATGCAAATATCGATAGCCGAATTTTATTACGTCATGTGGTGACGTTAATGAATGAAAAGGCTTATAAATTAGGAAATGCTGATCTGACTATTGTTGCACAAACACCCAAAATAGCACCACACTTGTTAGCCATGCGCGCTTGTTTGGCGGCTGATTTACAAACCAATATTGATAACGTTAATGTAAAAGCGACCACCACTGAAAAGCTAGGGTATGTTGGTCGTAAAGAGGGTGTTGCAGCCCATGCTGTGGTACTGTTAGTGCGCTGATCTGCTTATTTGAAATAAAAAATCACACTGAAAAATATGAAATTAAAATTTAATTATTTATATGGTAAACCTAGTTCAACGGCACTATTGCGCGTTGAAATGAATGACTTTAAAGTATTTGAAGTATTGCCCTTTGAACCCTGCGGTGAAGGTGAACATCTATTTATTTATCTTCGCAAAATAGGTGCAAATACTAATTACGTTGCCCGCGAATTAGCAAAATATTTTAAAGTAAAAGAAAACTTAGTGAGTTATGCCGGATTAAAAGATCGCTTTGCGGTAACAGAACAATGGTTTGGCGTACATTTACCCGGTAAAAAAGTTTATGATTTATCTGATCTTAATATTGAGGGGGTCGAGGTATTAAGTGCAAAACGCCATAATAAAAAGCTACGTATTGGCAGTTTAAGCGGAAATCGTTTTGTTTTACTTTTGCGAAATGTGTCGCATATTAAAGCCTTAACAGAACGCTGGCAAAAAATAATAGAAGCGGGTGTGCCTAATTATTTTGGGGAACAACGTTTTGGTATTGACGGTGGTAACTTACCGAAAGCGTTAGCGTTATTTGCAGGTAGCAAAGTAAAAGATAAGAAAAAACGCGGCATGTATTTATCAGCCGCTCGTTCTTATTTATTCAATCAGGTGGTTAGTGAACGCATTGCAACACAAACATTTACCCGTTTATTAGCGGGTGATGTGTGTATGCTTAGTGGGACTCAATCCGTCTTTAAAACCCCCGAAATAACAGCAGAACTAACACGACGCTTAAGTGAACAAGATGTTGATATTACCGCGCCTATGTGGGGTGCTGGTGATTTAATGACCGAGCATGATGCCTTAATATTAGAGCAGCATATAGCGCAGCAACAGCCTGAGATATGTGTAGGTTTGCCGCGTTTTGGCTTGAAACAAGAACGGCGTAGAATTCGCTTATCAATAAGTAACACTGAAATCGGTGTTGATGGAGAAAATGTTTCGCTAAGTTTTTTCTTACCTGCGGGTTGTTATGCTACGACAGTGCTGCGAGAATTAGTCGACTATAAAGATATGACTGAACGGGTTATGCCAGTTAAAAAGTAAGACTTGATTTTCCTTAAGTATTGTTTTTAATTTGTTGATTTTAAATGTATTTTGTAGATGGCGTTTATCTTAGAAAAGCGTGTGGTGCAGTTTTTTTTGTTCCAGACAAAACCTAAGTACCCACATACTTGTGGGCAAAAACCCCGCCTACAATTTGTTGGTTGTGAATATATTGTGAAAATATTATTAAGTAACGATGATGGTGTGCATGCACTTGGTATTAAGATTTTATATCAGCAATTAAGTCAATTTGCTGAGGTGATGGTGGTAGGGCCAGATAGAAATTGTAGTGGCGCAAGTAATTCACTTACTTTGCTTAACCCACTCAGAGCACAAACACTCGATAATGGTTTTATTTCTATTAATGGCACTCCTACCGACTGTGTTCATTTAGGCATTAGTCAACTAATGAAGCCTTTGCCAGATTTAGTGGTGGCGGGTATTAATAACGGTGCTAATTTAGGGGATGATGTGTTGTATTCTGGTACGGTTGCTGCTGCAACTGAGGGGCGTCATATGGGCTTACCCGCAGTAGCGATATCGCTAGTTGGTAAAGAAGAAAAGCACTACCAAACCGCAGCAATGGTGGCAGCTCAATTTATCAAACGTTTGCAAGAACATCCGTTAGCAAATGATCAAATTATAAATATTAATGTACCCGATATTCCTTTACATGAGTTACAAGGCTTTCAAGTGACTCGCTTAGGTAATCGTCATAAAGCAGAAACGATGCGAAAAATGCAAGATCCATGGCATCGAGATATTTATTGGTATGGCTCTTTAGGTAGCGAGCTAGACGCTGGCGTTGGTACCGATTTTCATGCGGTTACTAATAATTTTGCTTCAATAACGCCATTAACTGTTGATATGACCGCTTATAAAAGTATGGAAAGTATGACGCAATGGACTAATGAACTTTCGTTGCCTTAGTGTTGAAAACATTTGCAATGTTATAAATTAAAGCCGTAAAACAATTAACAGCAAAAATAGCACTATAAAAAAAGGATCACATGAAAGGTCAACATATTAATAGAATAACTTCGCGAATTTCGGGTAAGTCAAGCCGAAGTGGTGAGCTATTAGCACAGAAGTTAGCCAATGAAGGTATTCAAAATCAGCAGATATTACGAGCAATAGCACAAACACCACGACATATTTTTATTCCAGAAATTCTTGCTCATAAAGCCTATGACAATACTGCTTTACCCATTGGTCAAGGCCAAACAATTTCGCAACCTTATATTGTGGCTAGAATGTCTGAATTATTGTTTGCTGATGGTATGCTTGATAATATTTTGGAAATAGGCACAGGCTCAGGTTACCAAACGGCAATTTTAGCGCAACTAAGTCAACAAGTTTTTTCTATCGAACGGATCAAAACGTTGCAATGGCAAGCTAAACGTCGACTTCGCTCGATGGAATTACATAATGTTGCAATGAAACATGGTGATGGTTGGCAAGGATGGTCGTCTAAAGCCCCCTTTCAAGCCATAATTGTTACTGCGGCTCCGAGTGAAGTTCCGCCAGCATTACTTGAACAATTAGCCGATGGTGGGCGTTTAGTTATTCCGGTGGGAGAGCAAGCACAAATATTAAAAGTGATCACCAAAAAGGGTACTGTTTTTAGTGAACAACAAATTGAAGCGGTACGATTTGTACCTTTAGTCCCCGGCGACTTATTATGAATAGAAAG
>CAZVPC010000005.1:0-18117 GCA_964629005.1 uncultured Pseudoalteromonadaceae bacterium
AGTAGCCCGTACTAGCAATACTTCCTTCATATTTCTTATTTATCAGGGTATATCTTTGTTGTGTGGGACGTGTTGTTGCAAAAATAACATCATTTTCCTCTACAAGCTTTTTAGCTCTACTGGGTGCATCTTCAGACGATATCTCCAGTGTTTCAATAACTGACTTTCTTTCCCTACAGACAGAGGTTAAATCTATATATTTATATTTCTGTTCAGTCCCATGCCATTTTATATTCGATGTTGGTGACGTGATATCTTTAATACTCTTCCATTCCACCTCTACGCCATCAAGCAGTTTTTCCATATAACTCAACTTACTCATGCTTCGATCTCCGCCACAATGGCATCAATATCGCTACGCAACTGATCTATTTTAGCTACTGTGGTTTTTAGATCGCTATTAAGCGTTGTTATATCAATCACTTCGCGGGTATCTTTGGCTTCTACATAAGAACTCACCGACAGGTTATAATCGTTGGCGGCGATTGTCTCTAACGTGACTGATTTAGCCACATACTCAACATCGGCTTTACTATCGAACATCGCCATAATCTGTTGAATATGCCCAGGATTTTTCTCATCGTCATCGTCAGTTAGTACGTTGTTATTGGTTTCTTTTTTAAACAGGCCGCTGGCGTCGATAAACTGGGTATTGGTGTCGGTTTTGTGTTTAGATAGCACCAGAATATTCACCGCAATGGTGGTGCCAAAAAACAGATTGGGTGCTAAGGAAATTACGGTTTCAACATAATTGTTATCAATTAAATATTGTCGGATTTTTTGCTCGGCACCACCACGGTAAAAAATACCGGGAAAGCAAACAATCGCAGCTCTGCCTTTGCTAGAAAGATAGCTCAATGCATGCAGTACAAAGGCAAAATCAGCTTTAGATTTTGGTGCGAGTACGCCTGCGGGTGCAAAGCGTTCATCGTTGATCAGCGTTGGGTCATCACTGCCAATCCACTTTACCGAGTAAGGTGGGTTAGAAACAATGGCATCAAAAGGTTTATCATCCGTAAAATGCGGCTCTTTTAAGGTGTCTCCTAACATCATATTGAACTTATCGTAGTTAATGTTGTGTAAAAACATGTTCATACGGGCAAGGTTAAAGGTAGTATGGTTGATCTCTTGACCAAAAAAGCCGTCTTCAATAATATGGGCGTCAAAATGCTTTTTGGCTTGCAATAGCAATGAACCTGAACCTGCTGCAGGGTCGTAAATTTTATTCACGCCCAATTGCCCATGCATAGCCAATTGGGCGATGAGCTTAGAAACGTGTTGCGGGGTGAAAAACTCGCCACCAGATTTACCCGCATTAGCGGCATAGTTTGAGATTAAAAATTCATAAGCGTCACCAAACAAGTCAATTTTATTATCTTCAAACTTGCCGCCAAATTCACCAAAACTAAGCCCTTCCACACCTTTTAGTACAGCGGATAAACGGGTGTTTTTATCTTTAACCGTATTACCTAGTCGGCGACTTGTGGTATCAAAATCAGCAAATAATCCCTTAATATCTACTTCTGATGGGTAGCCATTGGCTGAGCTTTCAATAGCGGAGAATATCGCGGCTAAATCAGTATTTAAATTTTCGTTCTTATTAGCGTTTTTAGCAATATTACTAAAGAGTTGGTTAGGATAAATAAAATAGCCTTTGGTTTTAATGGCATCGTCTTTAATCTCATCAGTGATCACATCATTAGGCAGTTCAGCATAATTGATACTTTCATCACCGCCTTCAATGTAGCTTGAAAAATTTTCACTGATAAAACGATAAAACAAGGTACCCAGTACATATTGCTTAAAGTCCCAACCATCTACTGAACCTCTAACTTCATTGGCAATTTGCCAAATTTGGCGTTGAAGATCGGCTCGTTGTTGAGTACTTGTCATGGTGATATTCCTGTTTAAAAACGTTTTAATAGCCACCAGCTTTAAACTGGTTTGCCACTATTGTAAGCAAAGCCGCTCTAATATTATAATTTGTGCAAATGGAGTAGCCTAATACTTCGCGGGCACTATTCAATTAGCAAAGTGAGCTCTATCAAAGAATACTATTACCCTATTAAATGAGCAAAATATAGTTGGCTAGATTAAACGATGAAAGGTAAAAGCCAAAGCTATTTTATCCAAGTTTTATTACCTACTGAGTTAAACTGCATGAAAAATCATTATGATCCTCAAAATATATTCTGCAAAGCCACCGACTTCAATGTGTTTTATATACTGAATAAAAAGATCCTTTTCCATTGCTTTACATAGTTCATTAGGTGTTTTGTTAGCACATGCGGGTATCTTATGTGTATTAAACCAGTTAACAATTTCTAATTCGTTGCGGCACCACAGCTTCAATAAAGTATAAAAAAACCCCGTAAAACGGGGCTTTGAATGAATTAGTGCAACAGTTAAGTATACACTTTAAAAATTCGGGGTTTAAAACGGTATATCGTCATCGAAATCAATATCTGGTTCTTGTGGATTTAATTTTGCTGTTTGCTGTGGTGCAACAGGTGGAGCAAAACCACTTTGTTGTGCTGGCTGATTTTGTCGAAAACCACTTTGTTGTGGAGCGTTTTGTTGAGGGACATTTTGTTGCGCGGGACTTTGTTGGGGCTGAATAAAACCACTTTGTTGTTGAGGCGCTTGTTGAACTTTTGGTTGAAAACCACCCTGCGGTGAAAAACCACTCGTTTGAGTTGGTTGAGCATTTTGTGGTACAAAACCGCCTTGTTGCCCCTGTTGAGCGTAAGCACCTTGGCCTTGTCCCCGAGAGTCTAACATTTGCATTTCATTGGCAACAATTTCAGTGGTATATTGATCAACGCCTTGCTGATTTTGCCATTTACGGGTTTGTAAGCGTCCTTCAAGGAAAACCTTAGAGCCTTTTTTAAGATACTCACCCGCGATTTCAGCTAAACGTTGATATATAACAATGCGATGCCATTCAGTTTTTTCTTTTTGTTCACCTGTTTGTTTGTCTTTCCATGTTTCCGAGGTTGCCACGGTAAAATTAGCCACCGCATTGCCATTTGGCATAAAACGAACGTCTGGATCTTGTCCTAAATTTCCTACAATTATTACTTTATTTACACCACGACTGGCCATGAAAAATCCTATCTTTATACGGTAAACAATCGACACCAATGTGTCTATTATCTAGTTAGTGTTAATTCTATTTTTGTGCTCAAATTCTAGCACCGAGAACTGTTCATTATCCATAAAATATTAACGTTAGTTAAGTATTATTTTCATCTATATTGATAAGGTGTTGTTGCATAGCATGTTTAAGTTCAGTTGATATTTTTTTCGACGCTTGGCTTTGATAACAAAAGTTCACCATAACAGCTATGCCTGACACACATTTTACTTGGTTTTGCCAAAGTTCTTGATAAACATCAAACGATGCTCCACCGATACGGCTAATGTATGTTTTAACTTCAATGTCTTGGCCGTAAAACATCTGTGCATGAAAAGATATGTCAATTTTAGCTAAAATTAACGGCCATTGTTCTAAATTCAAATTGGGGCTGAATAATCTAAAAATAGGATCACGAGCACCTTCAAACCATACTGGCACCATCGCATTGTTAATATGCCCTAACGCATCAGTATCACTAAATCTTGGTGTTACTTTTTCACTGTACATTTTAACTCTGCCTCTTTATTTTAAGTTATTTTTGTACGCTATAGTACACATTTAACGGTGATGCGACGATTGTTTTTTTGTTAATTTATTTAGCCAACTTACTACTGCTATGATTGATTTTCTATGTTATAAAAAACGTTTTAAAATACGATCTATTTGTGTCATGCGGATTTTCTTTAATAATTTTTGTGGTTTTTCTGGATAATCACTAACATCATCAAGTTCAGTAAAATGATTAATTTTAGTGGTGTTTTTTAAAATTTCAGTTACTTCAGTGTTGGTTTTAAACTGCATTAGTCCCGCAGGATCATCAAGCAATAAGCCATTCTCTAAATCCAATGACCAAGCACGCGGATTTAAATTGCTGCCCGTAATCAAATGATAACGATGATCAATTTGTAAGCCTTTTAAATGAAAACTATTATCACCATCTTTCCACAGTCGAACATTTAATAAGCCACACTCAATAAAGTACTGCCAACGTTTAACAAAACGTTTTAACAGCATTTCATAAATATAGGGCACAATACCAATGGTGCTAAACGCTTTTTCATCGGCAACAAAAAAATCGTTCGCCGTTTTATCACCAACAATAATGGTCACTTTTACGCCTCGCTTTAGTGCTTTAATCACGTCACGAGCCAATACTGGCGGTAAATTAAAATAAGGGGTAAACATCAGCAAGCTTTGTTGGCTGCATTGCACAAGTCGACGAATTTTACCATTGAGTTTATTATTTCGTCGACCATAGCCAATTAATGGCTGAATACTAATTTTTTCAGCATTATCAATTGATTGACTAGTTGCCTTTTGATCAATTAAATAAAACGATTTTTTAAGCCGTGATTTTAAGGCGATGGTATTACGTTTTTGTTGTCGATGATCAGGTAACTCCGGTTGATCAAGGCGTGCCGCAAGCGCAGAAAACACAAAAATATCATTTAAATACTGACAAAAACTGTCTGTTAAAGCAGGAGAGTTAATTTGGTAATAACGATCTAAGCGATAGCGGCTATCTTGCTGGCAATAAACGTCGTTAATGCTCGCTCCGGTGTAAAATAACTGCTCATCAAAAACCATCCCTTTTAAATGTAACACCCCGAACAGTTCTTTTCGCTTAACCGATACCCCATATATTTCAATAGCATATTGATATTTTTGGGTTAAAGATAAATACAAAGCGCGATTACCACAATGTTGCTTTTCACCAATTAAACCGCGTTGTGCCCGGTGATAATCAACAAAAACTTTTATCTCTAATTGTGGCTTTGCTTGTTTTGCTTGATAAAGGGCATGCAAAATTTCCCTACCCGCCATGTCGTCTTGTAAATACAACGCAGTAATATAAATGCGATTTTTTGCCTGAGTGATCAACGCTAGCAATTGGCGTTTATAATTTGTTGCTGAATTGAAAATGTTAACATCATTCGCACCAACAAAAGTAATATGCCTTTTTTTAACCGAAACCTTCACGCTAAATTTAACTCGCTCTTTTTATTAATTTCACTAAGTATAAGGACTTATTGGCTCAGTTTATACTCTTGCGAAGATCGGCGTTAGGAAATTTAATTTCATAACGAACGCCAATTGGAGATTTTAGCAAACGAATATCTCCCTGCAAGGTATGAGTGATCAAATTATTAACAATATTCAAACCAAGGCCTATATTTTTTTTACTCCGATTTGAAGAGTAGAAAGGTTCAAAAATTTTCTCCGCCTGATTTTTTGCCAAACCACAACCGTCGTCTTGATAGCTTAAAATAATTTCTGAGTCTTTTTCAACCACATTAATATGGATCACCCCCTGATCCATTGTGGCAAAACCATGCACAATAGAGTTCTCAATTAAGTTTACCAACACTTGCCATAACGTTACTTTAGCACAGCACAGCTTAAAATTTTGACCACTAAAACCTAAGGTATGATGAGCAAGAATTTCGGCAATACTACTATTTAAGCCGTGTAAAAAATCTTGCATATAGAAGGTTGAAACTAGCTCAGTATTTGCACTAGCATTAACTTCTTTAAAGCGCGACAGCAGGTCGGTAGCTTGCATTAAAGATTGTTTGTTTAACTCGATCATTTCAGTTAATAAGGTTATTTTATTAATAAAACTTTTTCGTGTTAATTTTGCCGCCATGAATTCTTGATCAAGTGTGCTTAATTTATCTTCTGCTGAGGTGACAGCCGTTAAAGCAGTGCCCAAAGGAGTACTAATTTCATGTGACAAACCGGAAATAAGGCTATTAGTGGTTAACATTTTTTCAGCATTAATATTTAAAAAATGATCTTTTTGTTGACGTTGTAAGGTTTTTTCTAATGCTAAATTGAGCCGCTCTAGCTGTTGATTGCGTTCATCAACGGTTTGGCTTAGCAATTTATTCGCATTAAGTAATTTTTGTCGATTAGAATTATTTTCAAAAACAACTGCGGCCAAATTACCACTTAATTCAATAAACTTTAAGTCTTCTTCACTTGGCGTAGCTGGTTGGCGATAATACATCGCAAAAGTACCAAACACGATACCATTGGCACCAATTATTGGCTCAGACCAACACGCTTGCACACCTGCTTCTAATGCAAGCCCTTTAAACTGATTCCAATACGGATGAGTATTTATATCTTCGACAACAACCCGCTTTCCTGTAAAGGCTGCTGTGCCACACGAACCAGCACCTGCGCCAATAGCCACACCTTCAAGAGCATCACAATAAAATTTAGGTAAGGATACAGAAGCCATAGGATGAAGCGTTTGTTGTTCTTGATCTAAACGCAGCACTGAACAGAGCATATCAGGATTGTACAACTGCGCCTTTTCACACAAGGTTTGTAAAATTACCTGCAATTCTTCATTACTTGCCACCATGCGTAGTACTTGATTTCGACCTTCTTCAAGTACACTTGCCCGTTGCCAATAATCAATTTCTTCGCGCTGTTTGTTAATTTCCAAATGGCCTTTCAACTTAACTCTCCAACGATTTATAGAATAATCAATCAGGATCGCCTACCCTAGCGTCAAGTATAGCGAGTTTCCGCTGAAAAAAGCATTGAGATAAATCAATTTAGTTGAAAAAATCTATATTTTTGCTGCCAACTCCGCCGCTTGACGAATTGCTCTTTTGGCATCCAATTCTGAGGCAACACTAGCACCGCCAATTAAATGTACCTCAACATTCGCAGCAACAAGTGCTTGCTGCAATTCTCGGTTAGGCTCTTGACCCGCACAAATAATAATATTATCAACTTCAAGTAATTTTTCTTCACCATTAATTTCGATTAATAACCCCTCATCTGTTATTTTTTTATACGTTACGCCCGCTAACATTTGTACTTGATGATTCACCATGTTAGCACGGTGCACCCAGCCTGATGTTTTACCTAAACCTTTACCTACTTTGGTGGTTTTTCGTTGCAATAAATAAATTTCTCGCTGTGGTTGCTCATGAGTCACTTTTTTAAGTAAAGCACCGCCTTGTTGATAGCTCTTGTCTACTCCCCAATTTTTTAACCACGCATCCAGATCGTTCGTTAGTGATTTTTCTTCACTTAAATAAGCAGCCACATCAAAACCTATACCACCCGCACCAATAATAGCCACTTTTTTACCAACAACATGCTTGTCTTTTAACACTTGTAAGTAACTTAAAACCTTAGGATGGCTAATACCTTCAATCTCTAACTGACGCGGTTTTATTCCCGTCGCTAGTACTACATCATCAAAACCTGCGTTTATTAAATGCTCTGGATTTTGTTCACTATTTAAGTGTACGGGTACTGCTAACAATGCTAATTGCTTGGCAAAATAACGTAGCGTTTCGTAAAATTCTTCTTTCCCTGGTATTTGTTTGGCCACATTAAATTGACCACCAATTTCGCTAGCGCGATCAAATAGTTCAACTTGGTGACCTCGCCCCGCCGCATATACGCTAAAGGCTAAACCCGCTGGCCCAGCACCAATCACCGCAATACGTTTTGCTTGCTTGGTTTTAACAAACATTAATTCAGTTTCATAGCAGGCCACTGGGTTAACTAAACACGAGGCACGTTTTTGTTGAAATACATGATCTAAACAAGCTTGGTTGCAACCAATACAGGTATTTATTTCATTGGCTTTATTTTTTGCTGCTTTATTTACAAATTCTGCATCGGCTAAAAAAGGTCGTGCCATCGACACCATATCGGCCTGCCCTGATGCCAATATTTTTTCAGCAACTTTTGGAGTATTAATGCGGTTAGTAGTAAT
Source organism: uncultured Pseudoalteromonadaceae bacterium (assembly GCA_964629005.1). Lineage (GTDB taxonomy): Bacteria > Pseudomonadota > Gammaproteobacteria > Enterobacterales > Alteromonadaceae. Next base: position 7,890 of record CAZVPC010000005.1, read on the forward strand.
TAGTGGAATAGATACTTCTGCTTTCATTTTTTCCGTTACCCAAGCAAAAGCAGCTCTAGGCACCGAAGTAACAATTGTTGGCACTCGCGCTTCATGCCAACCAATACCTGTATTGATCAGTGTAGTCCCTGCTTGTTCAACCGCTTTTGCCATCGTTACTATCTCAGCCCAAGTATTACCACCCTCAACTAAATCCAACATTGATAAGCGAAATATTATAATAAAATTTTCACCTACTTTAGCGCGTACTGCCTTAATCGTTGCTATCGCTAAACGCATTCTATTTTCTAAACTTCCTCCCCATTCATCACTCCGATGATTGGTGCGAACACAACTAAATTGATTAATTAAATAACCTTCAGAGCCCATAATTTCAACGCCATCATAACCCGCTTTTGCCGCCAAATTGGCTGCATTAGCATAGTCTTTAATGGTGCTGTTAATTTGTTTAACCGACATTGCTTTGGGTGTGAAAGGGGTAATTGGTGATTTGATTTTACTGGGGGCAACACTAAAAGGATGATATGCGTAACGACCCGTATGCAATAACTGCAAGCAAATTTTAGTCGGGTATTGATGAACAGCTTTAGTCACTTGTTGATGTTTTTTTACATGCCAAAATTTACTCAACTCACTACCAAAAGGTGCTATGCGTCCACGCGCATTTGGGCTAACACCACCGGTAACAATTAGCGCCACACCACCTTTTGCTCTGGCCTGATAAAACGCTGCTAGTTTAGCAAAGCCGCCTTTTTCTTCCTCTAAGCCCGTGTGCATTGAGCCCATTAACGTGCGATTTGCAAGTTGAGTAAAGCCGAGATCTAACGGCTCAAGTAAATGGGGATAAGGGGTCGATATTGCTCTTGCTATTTGAGCGGTAGTCATAGCTATTCTCTCGTAATTGGTCTAACCAGTAAGATTAATTTACTCATTTTTTTTGAAAAAAACAAGTTAATTTTGACACCTGTCAGATTGATATTCTATTTTACTCTCTAATTTAAGATATAGTTTAGTGATAAAAATGAAAAATTCGACTGCTATAATGAATAAAATGATCAAAGAAAAACTAATCAACACCATTATTAAACATTTGGAAAATGAACAGCAACAGGCTATCAACGCGGCAAATAACGCTCATCATGCTGCCGTTAATGATCAATCTGTTGCCGAAACCCAATACGATACCTTAGCCATTGAAGCCAGTTATTTAGCTGAAGGCCAGTCAAAACGAGTGCAAGAATATCAACGAGCTATACAAGCCTATCAGCAATTAACCATCACGGTATCAACCCCAAATAGTTCAATTTCTCTAGGCACATTAGTGCAGCTATTTAAGGATAAAAATTGCCAACACTGGTTTTTTATCGGTCCATTTTCCGGTGGATTTCGCTGCAAAATAGCTAACCAACAAATTACGGTGATCAGTCCGCAATCGCCGATGGCAATAGCATTATTAGGTAAAAAACAAGATGATGATATTGAAATCAGCTTAGGAAACGAAAAACTTTGTGATTATATTTACGCCGTAAAGTAGGGGTGTGTTGATCTTTGCTGATTGTTTTTACAACATAACAGGTCAATTTATATTCAACAGTTGGATGCAAAACCTAAGGTAAATACGGAAAAACAGCAAATAAATTATGGGTTCAACTTTTTTGAACCCTATCCCAAAAAGTTTATTTTTATTACGCAGGTTGTAACAGTGCTTTTATCTTGTTCAAATCAACAGTTTTATCATCAACTTTTAAATACGCTACCGCCTCAGAATATAAAATAGTCGCTTCAAAAACACCGGGCATAGTGATCAACTGCTCTGCTACAGTATCCGCATGTTGTTCATCGGTAAACGAGGTAGCAAAACTATAACTCTTCGATTTTTTCAATGGTTTCATCGTTAAGGCAACCACAAACCACACCAAGACGACTAACGACATCGCTAAAAAAACATCTTGCTCTGGCGATACACTTTCGATCAAGCCACCTAAAGCACCCCCTAAAAAGGCACCAAAAAACTGGCTGCTCGAATACATCCCCATCGCTGTACCTTTTAAACCTGCTGGTGCAATTCTTGATAAAAAAGCCGGCATAGTCGCTTCTAAATAGTTAAAGGAAACAAAAAAGGCAAACATTAACCCCGAAATAGCCCAGAAATTGTTGCCCACATACCAAAGAAAAAACAAGCTGATGGTTAGCAATAAAACGGCGGCGGCAAACATTTGGTTTTCAATCTTCTTTTTCATGCCAATGATCATAAATGGCAACATAAAAAAGAAAGAACCTAGCAACACCGGTAAATACAATTGCCAATGTTGTTCAAGTGGAAAATCAATTTCCACTAATAAACGCGGGATCACCACAAAACATGCCGTCATAGCCATGTGCAAAGCAAAAACACCAAAATTCAAACGCGCTAATTGGGCATTACCTAGCAATGAAATTAACTTTGTCGGCAAGGCAACATTGTCACCACGAGGGGCACGATTAATAGAATCTGGCACCATAAATTGGATCATCAATATCGCCAATATGGTGAGAACAACAATAAACCAAAATAAGCCGCTAAGCCCTGAAAATTCGGCAACAATGGGGCCTAAAATCATCGCAACCATAAAAGAAACGCCAATAAACATGCCAATGGTGGCCATGACTTTCGGTCGTTGTTCTTCTCGGGTTAGATCGGCCGCTAACGCTAAAATAGCACTGGCAATAGCGCCCATACCTTGTATTGCACGACCTAACACCACACCATAAATGCTAGTTGCTGTTGCTGCAACGATACTCCCGATAACAAAGATCACTAAACCGAATAAAATAACCGGTTTTCGACCAAACTTATCAGACAAAATTCCCATTGGAATTTGCAATAACGCTTGCGTTAAACCATAAGCACCAATCGCTAAACCTAACCAAATAGGGCTATAGCCCTCAAGATGGGTGCCGTAAATTGCAAAGACAGGTAAGATCATAAACAAACCTAGCATTCGCAAACCAAAAACACTCGCTAATGAAAAAGCCGCCTTTTTTTCAATACTATTTAAACCCGTTGTGCTCATTTAATTTAATACCCTCACCGATAAAAAAACTGCGTTATATTAGCATATTCTTACCAACAACGGCATCATTTCGAAAAATGAAAATCAACTAAAATTTAACCAAAATTTATGCGATAATGATCGATTCGAAAAAGACAGGCTGTGTTATTTAAATGAAAAAAATTGAAGTTCGTGGTGCAAGAACCCATAACTTAAAAAATATCAGTGTAGATATTCCCCGTGATAAATTGGTCGTTATTACGGGACTTTCGGGATCGGGTAAATCATCATTAGCTTTTGATACTTTATATGCCGAAGGTCAACGCCGTTATGTTGAATCACTTTCAGCCTATGCTCGTCAATTTTTATCTTTAATGGAAAAACCTGATGTAGATCACATTGAAGGCTTGTCTCCTGCCATTTCAATTGAGCAAAAATCAACATCGCATAACCCACGTTCAACCGTAGGAACGATCACCGAAATATACGATTATTTACGCTTACTTTATGCACGCGTTGGTGAACCTCGTTGCCCAGATCACCATAAACCATTGGCGGCACAAACGGTTTCGCAAATGGTAGATAAAGTGCTAGCACTGGAACAAGGCACTAAAGTCATGGTGTTAGCACCCGTATTGCTAGATAGAAAAGGCGAACATGTTAAGTTATTAGATAATCTCGCGGCGCAGGGTTATATTCGTGCTCGTATTGATGGTGAAGTATGCGATTTATCCGATCCGCCCACACTCGAATTACAAAAAAAACACACCATTGAAGTAGTCGTAGATCGTCTAAAGGTACGCGAAGATATTCAACTACGTTTATCAGAATCGTTCGAAACTGCACTTGGATTAACGGCAGGCAGCGCTAAGGTCGCGTTTATGGATGAGCCAAAGCGCGAAGAAATATTGTTTTCCGCTAACTTTGCTTGTCCACAATGTGGTTACAGTATGCAAGAATTAGAACCACGACTCTTTTCATTTAATAATCCAGCAGGAGCCTGTCAAACTTGTGATGGTTTAGGTGATCAACAATTTTTTGATCCCGCCAGAGTTATCACTAACCCCGAATTAAGTTTAACCGGTGGTGCGATCAGAGGTTGGGATAAACGCAATTTTTATTATTTTCAAATGTTGCAATCACTAGCCGAACACTATAGTTTTTCATTAGATATTCCCTTTCAAAATCATCCCGAGAAAATTCAGCAACTGATCCTTAATGGTAGTGGTAAGCAAACTATTCAATTTAAATACATGAATGATCGTGGTGACATTATCGTGCGCAAGCATCCATTTGAAGGTATCTTGGTGAACATGAACCGTCGCTATCATGAAACTGAATCGAACGCAGTACGTGAAGAGTTATCTAAATATTTAAACAATCAAGCTTGCCCTGATTGTCATGGTAGCCGTTTACGCCTTGAAGCTCGTAATGTTTTTGTTAACGACACCCCTTTAACACATATTGCCGAGCTAGCAATTTCAGATGCTTTGGCGTTTTTTCAACAATTAGAATTAAAAGGGCAAAAAGGCCAAATAGCCGAAAAAATTCTCAAAGAAATTAACGATAGACTCGGGTTTTTAGTTAATGTTGGTTTAAATTACCTCAATCTTTCACGCGCAGCTGGCACATTGTCAGGAGGCGAAGCACAACGAATTCGTCTTGCCAGCCAAATTGGTGCAGGTTTAGTTGGAGTAATGTACGTACTTGACGAACCTTCGATTGGTTTACATCAACGCGATAATGAACGTTTGTTAGGCACACTTGTACATTTACGTGACATGGGGAATACCGTGATCATTGTAGAGCACGATGAAGATGCCATTCGCGCTGCCGATCATATTATTGACATTGGCCCCGGTGCGGGTGTGCATGGCGGTGAAATTATTGCTGAAGGCCAATTAAGCGACATAATCAACAACCCTAATTCTTTAACCGGTAAATATTTAAATGGAATAGAAAAAATTGATATTCCGGCTAAACGTACTCCTATTGATAACACCCAGTTATTAAAATTAACCGGCGCAACAGGCAACAATTTAAAATCAGTTAACTTAATGATTCCATTAGGCTTATTGACCTGTGTCACCGGTGTTTCTGGTTCAGGTAAATCAACACTCATTAATGACACCTTATACAAGCTAGCCCATATTGAATTAAATGGTGCCACCACGCAAGATCCGGCGGCACATAAAGCAATTACTGGCTTAGAGCTGCTCGATAAAGTGATCGATATTGACCAAAGTCCTATTGGTCGCACACCACGCTCTAACCCTGCCACTTATACTGGTATTTTTACTGCAATACGCGATATTTTTGCGGCGACTCAAGAAGCACGTTCACGCGGCTATAAACCCGGTCGTTTTAGCTTTAATGTTAAAGGAGGCCGTTGTGAAGCATGCCAAGGTGATGGCTTGATCAAAGTTGAAATGCACTTTTTACCCGATGTTTACGTACCCTGCGATGTTTGTAGCTGCAAACGTTATAATCGCGAAACATTAGAAGTACGCTACAAAGGAAAAAATATTTTCCAAGTACTCGATATGACTATTGAAGATGCCTTAGTTTTTTTTGCCGCTATTCCTGCGGTAAAGCGTAAATTACAAACCTTAATGGATGTTGGCCTAAGTTATATTAAATTAGGACAATCGGCGACCACTCTTTCGGGGGGTGAAGCACAACGCGTTAAATTGTCGAAAGAATTATCGAAGCGAGATACTGGTAAAACCCTTTATATTTTAGATGAACCGACCACTGGCTTGCACTTTCATGATATAAAACAATTACTTCATGTTATTCATCGCTTGCGTGATCATGGTAATACCATTGTTGTTATTGAACACAACCTTGATGTGATAAAAACCGCTGATTGGATTGTTGATCTGGGGCCTGAAGGTGGTTCTGGTGGTGGACAAATATTAGTAGCCGATACGCCAGAAAATGTTGCTTTACATAAAACGTCGCATACTGCTAAATTTTTAAAACCGCTGTTGGTCTAAGCTATTGTCGTGGCAAGCTTTGTCGCAGCAAGCAACAAACCTACAGATGTATGCCAGCAATTGTTGTTGAATATATATTAATTGTAGGTTCTCCCGCGCGTAGCGAGGCGCAACAAACAGCGACTGAATCCTGCATTTTGAGGTAACATGAGTATATGAACAATTATTTTATCTACCTACTCGCCTTTTGTGCTGGCTTTTGCATTATGGGCATTGAACTCCTTGGCGGTCGTATTCTTGCCCCCTATTTTGGTAGTAGCATACATATTTGGGGGAGTATTATCACGGTATTTATGTTGAGTTTATCATTGGGGTATTTATTGGGTGGTAAGCTTTCTACACGCTCAGTATCACTAAAACATTATGGACTTATTTTTATTTTTGCGGGTGTAACCATTCTACCGATCATTGCTTGTGCTGACTCTATAATGACGGTGATATTTACCCATATTGAAGACAGTCGTTATGGCTCATTATTCGCTTCTCTCGCTTTATTTTTTATTCCCACTATTTTTCTCGGCATGCTTTCACCTTACTCGGTACGTTTATTAGTGACCGATAAAAATCGTAGTGGCAAAGTGGCCGGTAATTTATACTTTATTTCAACATTAGGCAGTGCTTTAGGCACGATAATAACCTCATTTTACTTAGTGCTATTTTTTGAGGTGAATACGATTATTTTTAGCTTTAGCTTTACCTTGATCATGTTAGGTTTGTTAGCTTGGTTCGTTAGCTATCAATTTGCTCAGCAAACATTGCTTAAACAAGATTTTGCCAAATAAAGATAAAATTACCGCTGACACCATCACAGCGTGATCACCTTTCGATAAATTAATAGCCAATTAAGTAACACAAAATAATAAATTGGCGCAACAAACACCAGATCAAACCTAATACCACGATGAGGGTTTTGGTACGCATAAATATCATATAAACCATACAAAACCGCAACCACAGCGCAAAGCCATAATTTTATTTTTCGCCATAGTGTTGTTTCAGTTGAATATTTTTTAATGGTAAAAAATACTATAACGGCGCCTAATGCCAGTGTGACTCCTGGAAACTTTCCGATGATCAAAAGTGGTGTCAAAATAATTGTCCAAATGAACGACCAAACAGAAATCATACCAATATCCTTTTTTAGTTTACCCTAGATTCGCGCCCAACTGCTGATTTTAGCTCAAACATAACAAACAATGAATGTTATAGTATTGTCATACAATCAAATAAAAATCACCACATGATCACCATAAACACTTGCAAATATAGCACTTTTTTCTTTCTGTTTATCCTCTTTTCTGGATCATCCTATAGTGAAATTATTCATAGCGAACGTTCACTTTATCGAAATTTAATTGTTGAAGATCAAGGTGATTTGCGCTGTTTAAAGTTTAAAACCAAACAACAATCATCACAACAAAGTTGTATTTTTAAAAGCAACCCTAACCACCTAGTCTTTAATTATACTAAATGGTTAATGGCAAGTTTATTTTTAAACGATCACCCTAAAAAAATTCTTATTATTGGTTTAGGTGGCGGTACACTTTCAAACAATTTTCATTTACTGTTTCCTAACAGCGAAATTACCAATGTTGAACTTGATCCTGCGGTAATTAAACTTGCTCGACAATATTTTGCTTATATCGAAAATGAAAAAATCAAGACCGTTGCTCAAGATGGTCGAATTTTTATGAAACGAGCGATCATTAAAAATCGGCACTATGATATGATCATTCTTGATGCCTTTAATGGTGATTATATTCCCGAACATTTAATGACCCAAGAGTTTTTACAAGAAGCTAAACAGTTACTTACTGAAAATGGCGTACTCGCTGCTAATACGTTTTCAGTGAGTAAACTTTATCAGCATGAGTCGGCAACCTATCAAGCGGTGTTTGGTGATTTTTATAATGTACGTGATGGTCAAAAAACAAACCGCATTATTTTAGCGAGCAAAAGTTTTCACAGCCAAGCAAGCATCATGCAACGAGAACAAAAGCTAAGATCAAAATTACTCACTTTTGGTATTTATAGTCCCCACCTTAAAAGCTTAATGAAAATAGCGCACGATTGGCCGGCAAACACCCGTTTGTTAACCGATCAATATGCGCCAGTTAACTTACTTAATATGAAGTGAACCTTTAGAACTATACTCATACTGCAAACTTCGCGTTTCAAAGGTATATAACTTTTTTTATATCTCGATTTTAATCAATTTACTTTAGTGCAATAAAGTCAACGATCAACGATAATATAGGCATTATAATTTTAACACGCACTTTATTAATACAAAGAGCATCAGAAATCACCATTGAGCATATTATGACTGAAAAAACGTATATTAAAGGTAAAGACAGCGATTTAGAAAGCTCTATTGCTACCATGCAAGCCAAACTAAAGTCTTTTGGTTTCGATATTGAAGAAGCTTCATGGCTAAACCCTGTTGCCAATTGTTATTCAGTACATATTAAAGACAAAAGTTGTGGTTTAATGTTTACCAATGGTAAAGGGGCTACCGCTAAAGCGTGTTTGGCCAGTGCCTTAGGCGAGTATTTTGAACGCCTAAGCTGTAATTACTTTTTTGCTGATTACTATTTAGGGCAAAAATTTAGCCAAGACGAGTTTGTCCACTATCCTGATGAAAAATGGTTTAACGTACCCGGTGATGGCAATATGCCCGCAGGCATGTTGAACGAGACCTTATGGCAATATTTTGATCCTAACAATGAAATTTCTGCCAATAAATTATTTGAATTTAACTCAGGCGCAGGTGAGCGTGGTATTTGCTGCGAACCTTATTATCGGGTGAGCGATGGCGCAAAAACTTACGTGCCGATTAATATTATTGGCAATGTTTTTGTTAGCAACGGCATGTCCGCAGGTAATACGCAAAACGAAGCACGCGTACAAAGCTTATCAGAAGTGTTTGAGCGTTATGTTAAAAACAAAATTATCGCCGAAGGTATTTGCTTACCTGAAGTTCCAAGCGAAGTAGTAGCACGTTTTCCTAAAATTGAAGCCGCTTGTAAAGAATTAACAAGCCACGGCTTTCATTTACGTATTGCCGATGCCTCGTTAGGCGGAAAATATCCGGTAATGAGCGTTACCTTAATCAACCCTAAAGATGGTAGCGTATTTGCCTCTTACGGCGCTCATCCAAGTTTTGAAGTCGCACTAGAGCGCACCGTAACAGAATTATTGCAAGGGCGACGTTTAGATCAGCTTGATGTATTTCAACCGCCTATTTTTGATCAAGACGAAATTGCCTCACCGCATAATATAGAGTTGCATTTTATTGACTCTAGTGGCTTTATTTCTTACGATTTTTTCAAAAACAAAGCCGATTATGAATTTGTCGATTGGGATCACGACGCCAGCACTGGCAGTGAATATGAGTATTTGGTTGATATTATTCATACTATGGGTTTTGAGATTTATGTTTCTGATTACAACCATTTAAATGTTTACGCCTGCCGTATTTTAGTACCGGGCATGTCTGACATTTATCCGGTTGACGAAATTGTATGGAACAATAACAACGACGGTGGTTTATTCCGTGAAGCCTTTTTAACCTTAAAAGATCTTGATAAAAGCCAATGGACAGAAATTTTTGTCGGCTTAGAAAAAGGCGGTTACAACGACGCCATGGCTGCGGCCGAATTTATTGGTATTGCCCCTGATGCGGGTACATTATGGGCTGATGCGCGTTTGGGTGAAATAAAAGCAATGCTAACGCTGGCAATGGAAGACGAACAAGCTATCGATTGGGTAACTTGGTGCTTGCACCTTGATCAAGCCAATGAAGAAAATATACGTAAATTCCGCTGCTTATTAGCATTATTAGAAATAAAATGGCATAACGAGCGTCAATATGACGATTATCTTGACTCATTAGCTCTCATGTATGGCAGTGAGCTAACTAAATTGTGTTTAGAAATGGTTGAAGGGCGTGAAGTATTTCATGGTTTACATTGTCCGGGTTTAAGTTTAGATGGTTTTAATACCCATAAAAACCTGCTTGCTGGTTATCAAAAACTGCACGATGCTAAACAGGCAAATTGTTCATAATTATAGTCTAAATAAAAAAACGACTAACCTTCGTCAGCATGACGAAGGTTAGTCGCTATGCGTAATTAATTATTAATCCTTAAATCCCCTTGACGTCTTCCTGAAATATCCCCTTGACGTCTTCCTGAA
>CAZVPC010000005.1:18217-28248 GCA_964629005.1 uncultured Pseudoalteromonadaceae bacterium
ATCCCCTTGACGTCTTCCTGAAATATCCCCTTGACGTCTTCCTGAACTTGTTTCAGGATCAAAACAACCAACATGATAAAATAAATACTATGAATATTGATGAGCTAAAAAAACAGATCAATACACTTACACTAGAAACTGAACGTCTAACATTAAGAAAAATAATTGCATGCGATTTCGACACTATGGTTGCCCATGAGCAAAATCAAGCAATGATGCATTATATTCGTGATGTCACCAGTTTAGCCGAAACTCAAGCAAAAGTTCGCGCCTGCATTGACGATTGGCCAGGCGGTGAAAATGATTGGGTATTGCTTTCCGTTTTATTAAAAGGCAGCAACGAACTCATTGGCATGGTTTGTTTTAATTTTGAGTCGCTTGAATTTAAACGGGTAGAAATTGGTTATCGCTTCCATCATGATTTTCACGGCAAAGGTTATGCGATTGAGGCGGTGAAAACCTTAGTTGATTTTTTAATGAAACAGCTCAAAGTACATAAAATATTAGCGTATTGCGTTGCTGAGCATACGGCTTCATTTAAACTCATGGAAAAAATAGGCATGCAACGCGAAGCGTGTTTACGCCAACACTCAATACTGAGAGGTAAATGGCACGACGAACTTATTTATGGTTTGTTAACAACAGATTAATAAAAAACTATTCTCCTTTGTTTTATATACTAAATTCATCGTATTTTATTATTATCGATTAAAAAAACAAGTCACTGCGCAACCAGTTTGACTTCTGTTATTCATATTTCCTTCATTTTATCTTATTAAATTTGTCACAAAGTACTTCTAAAATCATCTCGTTTTTTAACCCTTGATCCTATGCCACGCGACCTAAACAAATTTGCATAAATGTTTATGAAGTATGGTTTTAAATAAAAATACTTTTAGGAAATAACCATGTTGCACCTCTCAACAAAAAGTTTACTTGCCGTTGCTATTTCATTTGCAATTTCAAGTACAGTATTCGCCAGTGAAACCGATACCTCAGCAAAAAATACCACCGATAAAGCAAATGACGAGCAAACCATTGAAGAAGTTTCTGTTATTGCCAAAAAATTATCTCATGCTAACAATGTGGTTGATCAATCAATGATCCAACAGCAAAGCTCAATTACTAGTGTGTTGGCGGTAATGGATAACTTGCCGGGCATTAGCATAAACGAGGGTGATGCGTTTGGTGGTGATGATTGGTCAACGTCAATCACTATGCGTGGTTTTAGTATTGATGGCAGCCAGCAGCAGTTAGGGATGACTATTGATGGTATTCCTAATGGCGGTTCAAATTATGGTGGTGGTGCTAAAGCTAACCGTTATTTAGACAGTGAAAACCTAGCAACCGTTGAAGTTGCTCAGGGTACTTCTGATATTGCTTCTGCTTCACTTGAAGCCTTAGGGGGTACCTTTAATTTTGTGAGTGCTGAACCTAGCGAAAATCAAGAAACAACCTTTGCCTATACCACAGGTGATCATCAAGCAAGTCGTTACTTTTTACGTTATCAAACCGGTGAAATTTTTGATAATACTCGCTCTTATTTTAGTTATTCACAAACATCAACCAGTCGTTGGATTGGTAAAGGTTCAAATGGTGGTACTCAAAATCAACATGCTGAATTGAAATTTGTTTCTGACTTTGACAAATTAAAACTCACTGGTCGAATTTCTTACGATGATGTTGCTGAAGATAATTATAACAGCGTAAGTATTGATCAATTCAATCAAACTCCAGATTGGGATCAACTCACTTGGAATTGGACAGGTATTCCACAATTTGATCAAATGTTTGCTGAAGGCTGGTCAACCTTACGTAAAAATACTCTAGCTTATTTACGTTTTGAATATAATATTTCTGCGACGTCGTCACTAACAGTTACTCCTTATATTCATAAAAATACTGGCCGCGGCGATTGGATCCCCCCTTATTTAGTCAATGCAGTAGATAGCAATGGCAACCCAACTAAGCAAGGTGGCTCAATTGCCGGAAAATATGGCTTTACTGATCAAGCCGGTAATCCACTAGCACCCGCTCAAGGCTGTACTGCAAGTTACGATTGGCCATGGACATCAGGTCCAGGTTTACACCCAGCTTGCTATGCTAGAGATGCAATTCCGGTAATGTCTTTTCGCAATACTCATTACCAAAAAGATCGTGAAGGTTTAACCGCAGATTACCAATTAGCTTTAGGCGCCCACGATATTCAAGCTGGCCTTTGGTTAGAAAAAAATGATCGTAAAGAATCTCGTGATTGGCATAAAGTTGTTGATGCCCGCGTTTACTTTAATGCAGACAGCAGCCCTTACTGGACTCAATACAATAACAAATTTACCACCAATACCTTTAAATGGTATTTACAAGACACCGTTACTTTAGGTGATTTAACCGTTAATGCCGGTGTGCAAAAATATTCAGTTAATATTGAAAAATATGACAGCTTTGCAAAACAGATAACCGGTAAAATCAACAGTAATTCAAAAGCATTATTAAGCTTAGGTGGACTTTATCAATTGAGTGAGTCAACCGAATTATTTGCTGGTTATAGTGAAAACTTTGCCGCAATCAAAGATGGTGTGCTTGAACGTGATGCGTCAACATTAAGTGATATTAAACCAGAAACAGCCAAAAATATTGACTTAGGTTTACGTTATCGTGATAGCGATTTTGATCTTTCCGCCACTTTATATTCAATCAAATTTGATAACCGCATAACGTTTATTGCCCCAGGCAGTGATACTTCAGGTATTGATTACACTATTGGCAACAATGGTACTTATATTAATGATGGTGGCATTGAGTCTAAAGGTCTTGAATTAAGTGCTAATTATCACGTTAACGATAGCTGGAATATCTATTCATCGTATACCAACAACGACTCTGTTTACGTCGGCAATACAACAGCCAACTATAAAGCAGGCGAAACGGTTATTGATTCAGTCAGTGACATGTTTGTATTGTCTACCGAGTATTTTAGAGGTGATTTAACCTTTGGTGCTTCAAGTAAATATACTGGCTCACGTGGCGTCGCCGATAGTTACACCACTGTAGATATTAATGCCAGCTATTTCAAAGAATTAAATAGTAATTTATTTAGCTCTATCGAACTCGCTTTTGTGGTAAATAATTTACTTGATGAACGTTATCTGTCAACGGGTACTGGCAATGGTCAAACCTATTTCATTGGCGCATCTCGTACTGCAACATTAACTTTTACGGCTAATTTTTAACCGTCAGCTAAGTTAATATTTTTTCAAGCATCAAGTTGGTACATCCACCTTGGTGCTTGTTCCTTTTAAATCCAATTATCTCGTTCAAAGGAATACCACTTATGATTAAGTTACTTTTTTCTTCTTTATTATTGTTTAGTTGTTTTTCAGTATTTGCCGCCCAAAATGTCATTTTAGTTACTATTGACGGAATGCGCTGGCAAGATGTTTTTAGAGGAGCAGACGCTGCTTTAATAGCAGACAAAAAATTTGTTGAGAATAGTGACAAACTAAAAGCAACATTTTGGCGAAAAAACAAAACAGAACGCCGCGAAGCTTTAATGCCATTTTTGTGGCAAACCATTGCTAAACAAGGCATTATTATTGGAAATCGTGACATAGGCTCTAATTCATCGGTCGCCAATAAATGGTATTTTTCTTACCCTGGTTACAGCGAAATTTTTACCGGTGTTGTTGATGACAGTCTTAATAGCAATAATAAAGTTGCAAATCCACAAATCTCTTATTTAGAGTGGCTTAACCAACAACCAAGTTATCAACATAAACTTGCAGCCTTTGGTGGCTGGGATGTTTTCCCTTATATTTTAAATACCAAACGCAGCAACCTATATGTTAACGCAGGGTTTATGCCCGCAACTGGCACCCCTCTTTCTGCTGAAATGAAACTTTTAAATCAATTGCAAAAAGAAATTCCAAGTCCTTGGCACAATGTTCGTTTAGACAGCTTTACTTATCGTTTTGCCAAAGATTATTTATTAACGAAAAAACCGCGTGCTTTGATCATTTCATTTGGCGAAACCGACGATTTTGCTCATGATGGTCACTATGATCAATATTTAAAATCGGCTCATCGTTCAGATGCTTTTATTGCTGACTTATGGCATACCATTCAAACAACTGCAGGTTATAAAGATAATACTGTATTGCTCATCACCACTGACCATGGACGAGGTGATAGTGCGAAAGATTGGCAACATCATGCATCAGCATTAGCAACTAAAGAATATATGAAAGATTTAAATACCTTTAAAGACGGTATTGTTGGCTCCAATCATACTTGGTTAGCCGTTATTGGTGCGGGCATAAAAGCCAAAGGCCAAGTTAAACCTAAAGATGAAATTAAACAAAAACAAATTGCAGCAACCCTATTAACTTTGCTCGGCGAAGACCCTAAGCAATTTAACAAAAACGCAGCCCCCGCAATTAACGAGATCTTACAATGAAACATTTATACTTGTTGCTCTGTTTTTTTAGCGTTTTGCCAGCAATGGCAGCGTCCCAACAACATACCATCGTAAAAAAATTCAATGCTAAGGCGCCACTACAAAAGATCTTATTTGGTTCTTGTAGTAATCAAGACAAACCCATGCCGATATTTGACGCCATTAATAAAGAACAGAGCGATCTCTTCATTTTTTTAGGTGACAACATCTATGGTGATACTAAAAACATGCAAGTGCTTGCCGACAAATATCAACGCTTAGGTAAAAATAAAGGCTTTGCGCAACTCCGCAAAACCACACCTTTAATAGCTATTTGGGATGATCATGATTTAGGTGAAAACGATGCGGGCGCTCAATACCCTGAAAAAGAAGCGTCTCGTAAGTTAATGCTCGATTTTTGGGATACCCCAAAAGATTCACCACGTTACACACAAAAACATGGTTTATATACCTCCTATATGTATGGTAATGACGCCCAAAAAGTTCATGTGATTATGCCCGACTTGCGTTGGAACAGAACGCCGTTATTAAGCGTGAGCAAACAGCAATATAAAAATCAACGTAGCCCCAAAAATGAAGGGCCTTACATTGCTAACCATGCAAAAAATGCCTCATTATTGGGTGAAGTACAATGGCAATGGCTAGAAAAAGAATTACAAAAACCGGCCAAAATTACCGTGATCGCATCAAGTATTCAATTGCTGCCCGAGTTTACTGGTTGGGAGTCGTGGGCTAATTTTCCCAACGATAGACAACGGCTGTTTGATTTGATCAACAAATACCAAGTAAACGGGGTGATAATTATCAGTGGCGATAGCCATTGGGGTGAAATGTCGCAAGTAAAAGATGCGGTTGCTTATCCCTTGTGGGAAGTTACTAGCTCAGGCTTAACTGAGGAATGGAAAAAAGTAAGCCCCAACATACATCGTGTTGGTCAGTATATTGACCATATTAACTACGGCGAAATTTCCATCGACTGGCAAGCGACTGATCCGTTGATCACTTTGAGTTTGAAAGACCAACAAGGTACGTTGTTTTCTCAGCAAAAAATCAAATTGTCAACATTGCAAGGTTATTAGCACACTCACACAACATAAGGCTGAAATTTCAGCCTTATGTTTTATAGCCTAACAAATTAGGATTTACGATAAATTTTAACCATACCCGTTAACACTAATAACATAAGTGATAACCAACCCAAAGAGCCACCACCACTACTAGGACGTGAGCTTCTAGATTTATTAATTAAGGTGTTTTTTGCGGGGTTAAGGCTTGCATCTGTTACGGCAGAAGAGTCAACTATCACTATCTGATAAATTACCACAAAATTTTCAAGTCCGGGAACTGTTTTATCGGTACAATTTTGACTGGAATAATTCACCATAGGAATACTTCGACAAAGTGATAACGTTGCTATTTTTTCAACTACTGTCATGCCCTCACCGATCACCTGACCAAAAACAGTAAAGCCTCCATTTTGTACATCTAAATTAGAACTATTATTACTTAAATTAAAAAACCATTGATCGGTGGCACTATTAGGGTTACCACCTAATTTTGCCATGGCAATAGTGCCTTTTATATTAGAATAAACGGGTTCGTTAATTACTGCTGCATTGGTCGCTTTGGGTGTTAATGATGGCCAACTACCCTCAAAACTGAACCCACCACCTTGCATGACAAAATTAGGCTCAACTCGATGAATAACAGAATTGGTATAATGATTTTCATCAATATATTGTAAAAAATTTGCAACAGTTTTCGGTGTGGTTTGGTCAAATAAATTAACTTGGAAATTACCTTGTGATGTTTCAAATTCAACAATGGTTGCCGACACAAAATTTGAGACACTCAACGCGACAATCGCCGTAAAGATAAAGAAAAAATGGCGTAAAATACGCAAAGAATAAAGTTTAGTCATTAACTGTCCACTAGAGTTGTAAAAAAATCATAGGAATAATATGCTGAACCAAGATAAAATGCACTCATAAAAATGTAATTTGTAATTTTACCAAGGGCAAGCATGAAAAAACTTAAAAATGAAAACGAATTATTGAAAAAAGCCATCGAAATTGGCGAAAAATACGCGCTTAATCGTGGTTACAAAAACTTTTCACCAACCGATTCAGCCAAGCAAAAAATTGAAAGTTTATACCGTTTATTAGTACAAGATAACTTGATCCAAGCACTGGCTAGAGATCAAGATACCCAAATGAATATGAAGCACAAACTGGCTATTTGGATTTCGAAGCAATTACCTAAAGATCATCCTCTGCTAAAATAAAAATCCCAAACAATTTATTGCCCAATCGGCGATCCCGGCGGCATGATTATTTTAGCTTCGGGTGTATACTGCTTGCCTTCGTTTAAACCATAATTTATTTGTTGAATAAGTAAGCGGTGATGTGCATAAAAACGTTTGCTATTACTACTAATTCTGGTTTGTTGTCGCAAGGTTTTTTCAAGATCGATTAATGCGATATACACTTGCGCACGAACTTCAGTAACCACGGTTTTATCTAGCCATAAAGTTAACAGCTGCTTAACCACAAGCTGATTGATGCGTTGTTGAATAACGTCTTGTAAACCCCCTTTTGCTGATTGGTAAACGGTTGCCTGAAGTAATTTTTCTAACAACTGTTTAACCGAAGGAATAGCATTATCTAGCGCTGTTTGTTGTGCTACACGCGCTAATCGTGTTTTGTTAAGTAGCAAACTAACCGTGTGTTGTGCGCTAGCTTGCGCGCTGGACACGGGATCAAAAGTCACCCCTGTTTTTGATGGTAAACTTTCTCGGTTACGGTGGTAACCATAAGCTTTTGGCGGTATCAAGGTTAACAGTTTTTTCGGTAACGTAAGCATTTTAGCATCAAGGGTTTTCAATATAATTGTTAAGGCTTGCTTTTGTTGTTCAGCGCTAACTATCGTTACCCCCATTGTTGTGCCACTGTTTTTGATGGCATAGGCATACTTAACACCACCAATTAATTTAGCGGTTGCTTCAACCTGATAGCGATGAAAATTATAAATAGGCGCCAATACCTGTTCAAGTTCAGACAGAGGGGCACCATAGGGAATACTGTTTAAGCCAAAATTATCAAGTGCTATTTTTCTAACACTAAGTACTCGCTCTAGCTCCAATGCCGCATTTTTACCATTGTCCCAAAGGTGACCACTAGCATTTCCACTTGATGTGGGTCGAGCATCCGCATCAGAAATAAATAACATGCCTTTAGCTTGCTCATTGGCTACTAACGCTCGTAATTGTGCTGATTCTTGTGTTTTAGCATAATCACCATAACCATACGCGATCACATATTTGTCCCAGTCGCCAATACCACTAGCATACGCATGGGATAAATCTAATTGTGGCTCTGATTTACCGTCTTTTATGGTAATTAATGGGTGCGGATAGTCCATAACCGAAGCACGATTATTAACACTGGCGGCGAAATTATGGGCTAAACCTAGTGTATGACCAACCTCATGCGCCGCTAACTGACGAATTCTCGCTAACGCCATATTTTTCATTTTGGTCGTATCCGAGCCAATAGTTTTAAACGGTGAGGTAAGTCCCAAAGCAATTAAGTAATCTTGGCGCACACGTAATGAACCCAAGGTGACATGTCCTTTGATTATTTCACCCGTACGCGGATCAATAACCGAGGCTCCATAAGACCAACCTCGTGTCGCCCTATGCACCCATTGGATCACGTTGTAACGCACATCCATAGGATCGGCATCACTTGGTAATAATTTAATTTGAAAAGCATTTTTGTAACCAATGGCTTGAAAAGCCTGATCCCACCACTTAGCGCCATCTATTAATGCCGAACGAATTGGCTCAGGAACACCACCATCCAAGTAATAAACTATCGGCTTAACTGCCTCACTAATTTTCGCTTGCGGATGCTTTTTAGCCAAACGATGGCGTGGAATGACACGTTTGATCAATGGCTGGTCAATAGCACTAGCATAATCAGTAAATTCCATCGACCAAAAACCACTAAATGGCTGAAATTGTCGTACTTGGTAATTATCGTCGGGTAGTTTGATCAACGAGTGATGAAGATGTACCGAAACTGCACTGCTATCAGGGGTTACTCGACGTAAATAATCGCCTGCCCCTTTACCCGTGTAGGTAACTATTGCTTCAAATTCGGTATTTTTAGGAAAGGCTTTACTACGTTTAACAAAAACACCACTACGGGTTTTATCAATCTTATAATCACCTTGTTGAGCTTTTTTTAATTTATCGGCTAAGTGATGGATGTCTGACAATAAAAATGGCGTATAATCAATCAGCACCTTCGTGCTTTGCTGATCTGATTTTACCACGGTAAATCCCCAGATAATTGAGCTTGCAAAAGCTTGCTCTACTGCCTGTTTTTCCATAATGTTAAGCGTATCAGCACGGAAATAGCTGTTGAGTTGCCGTAAAAAAATTTTATCTCCCACCCGTTCAAATTGCACTAAACGGGTATCCCCTAACTGACCTCGATCTAAACCGATATCATTTGAACCTATCCCATAAGGTAAACTAGACTGAAACAAAAATTGTTGCTCAAATTTATCCAGTTCCAAATAAATTTTGCCTTTGTCTTGATCATAGTAAAAAGAAAAATAACCTTGTTGGTAAGTCATACCTTCAGTAAATTCGGCAATTTCATTGTTTGCATGTACCGATAAAACAACAAAACTTAAGACAAAAAACAGCGCGCGCAAAAATAACATAACCGATCCTTTTTATTTTTCTTTTAGCTAATAAAACCGCTATAATTCAGCCAGTATAAAATGACTTGGGTATTTCCCCAAATTATTTACCGTTATAAGCACTGAAATTGACTAAGTTTTTTCAAAAGCTTAACTAAAAACAATTAACTTTCATCAACCAAGTATTAGGTATCCGCATGCAACGACTCGCCCCCGCGTTACGTGAAGACGATGTTTCATTAGATTTGATCTCATTGATCAAAACAGTACTAGCTGCCACCAAAGAGATTTCTTTTCGTGTTAGTCAAGCTCATTTGGGTGGGCTGCTCGGCTCAACCTTAGATGAAAATATTCAAGGTGAAATTCAAAAAAAACTTGATGTGGTTGCCAATGAATTATTTAAAGATATTTTATTAGAGTCCGGTTTTGTTAAGGCCATATCTTCCGAAGAAGAATATACGTCTGTTGCGGGTGATGAACAAGGTAAGTTCATTGTTTCGTTCGATCCGCTTGATGGGAGTTCAAATATTGATATTAATTCATTAATTGGCACTATTTTCTCAATACATAAAGCACCGACTGAATTAGCGGCTAGTGATCCCGACATGTTCAAACAGGCCGGTAATAAACAATTATGTGCTGGTTATGTATTATATGGCCCCGCAACCATATTGGTAATGACGACCGGCAAAGGTACTCATTTTTACGTGCTTGATCATACTCATGGTAGCTATTTACTCGTTAAGCGTAATGTACAAATTCCAGCGAACACCGAGGAATTTGCCATCAACATGTCAAATCAACGGTTTTGGCAACCTGCGATGAAAAACTATATTGACGACTTATTATTAGGAGATACGGGGCC
>CAZVPC010000005.1:28348-30589 GCA_964629005.1 uncultured Pseudoalteromonadaceae bacterium
GGCAACCTGCGATGAAAAACTATATTGACGACTTATTATTAGGAGATACGGGGCCGCGTGGCAAAAATTTCAATATGCGTTGGATTGCGGCTATGGTGGGTGATGTTCATCGCGTACTTTGTCGTGGTGGAATTTTTACTTATCCTGCGGATAGCCGAAATTTAGAGAGACCTTATAAATTGCGCTTAATGTATGAAGCTAATCCAATGAGCTTTTTAGTTGAACAAGCGGGTGGATTAAGTGTCACTAGTGAAGGACGCATTATGGATATAGAGCCAACCAGTATTCATCAACGTGTTGAAGTGATTTTAGGTTCTAAAAACGAAGTAGAAGCTTGTTTAGCCTATTATCAGAAATAACCGCCCCTTTGAACAGCATGACAAGCGTTTATATCATGCTGACTTCATGCCGATAGATCTTTGCTAAAGTAGATTTCACTAAAAATGCACAATAGCGCCGGCAAAGACCCCTGAAAAATCAAGATTACTATACAAAGTATCAATATTATCGAGTTCTAACTTAAGTGCTTTATAACCCAAGGTTAAATTAACATCAACGGCAAGATTGTCGACCAATTCATAACTCACCCCCACTTGATAATCAAACATTGTTTGACCATTAAAAGAAACCAAATCGCCATCGGCAAACAAGTTAAAGCCCGTAAATGGTAAGCCAATTATCGTTGAAACATATAACATTGGCATATAGGCAGAAGCCGAAACTTTACTATTAACGGTGCTTGCAGGCACCGTAGCAACACTAATATCAGCGTTAATATCTCGTACGGTCAAGCCAAAATCAAAGGTTAATAAATCACTATCAAATACTTCGTAATAAAAAGTGTAATCGATGTAACTCAAATTAAAATTTGTTGCGGCGGTAGAGTCTTTAGGATAAGTGATATTGCCAAAATTAAAATCAGCGGCCAGCGTAGTTGAACCTTTAGTATCTAAAGTAGTAGAAGATACTTTTAAATTAGGGATAAATGGCAAAGGATGTTCAATCGCAATGTAATACACTCCTTGTTGTTTATCCTTTAAATTGAAATTTATTTGCTGATTTAACTCACCAAATAAACCGCTAGCATTGCTCTGCCATATCTGTGCACCTAAATATAAACCTATAGTATCAGCGTGAACGGTGCTTGAAAGCAATGACGCAAGCCCAGTACATATAAGTCTGTTTTTCAATTTTTTTTTCATCCGCAGTTATCCCCTATTCAGTAATTCATTTAAATCAATTATCGCCGCGTTAGCACGGGAAATATAATTTGCCATAACCAAGGAATGATTGGCTAAAAAGCCAAAACCATCACCATTTAAGATCATAGGACTCCAAATCGGTTGTTGACTAGCCTCTAATTCTTTAATGATTTGTTGCAAACTTGCCTTAGCATTTTTTTTAGCTAAAACACCGTCAAAATCAATTTCAATCGCTTTTAAAAAGTGCAGCAAAGCCCAAGCCGCACCGCGCGCTTCATAAAATTCATCATCAATTTTCCACCAACTGGTTTTTAATGTTAAATGCGCTGCTGTTACCGTTGATTGTTTGGCAACACTATCTCCAGCAAGATCGGTATTAGTTTGCTCTCTGCCAACACTAGCACTTAAACGTTGAGAATAACTGCCTAAGCGTTTTTCAACTTCTTTAAGCCAACTACGTAAATTATCGGCACGGGCATAAAATTGAGCATTCTGGCTGTTAGGATCAGCAAGTTCTTGACGATATAGGTATAGATCCTTTACTCCTTTGGCATATTCACCTTCGGAACTTGGAAATGCCCAGCGGGTATGATCAATATTAAAGCGAGGTTGCGCCGCTTTTAGTTGTTTATTTTCTAATGATTGCGATTGCGAACGACTAAATCCTTGACGCATGATCAATGACATATCACGGATCATCTCTAAAACGCCAAATTCCCAAGCGGGAATATTGTCTAGAAAAATACTAGGTGGCATGGCATCATTTGATAAATAGCCTCCGGGTTTATCCCATAATTTTTCGGTGACGCGGATCAGTGCTGTGGTGGTAGTATAGCCCACAACAGGCACAACACCATCAGCTTTGGCATCGGCGGTAACCATTGCTTTAATATTCATTTCTTCGGGTTCAAAGCTCCAATAAACCCCGAGTAGATAAAAGCTGAAAATAATAGCAACAAGGATAAATAACACAGATTTGATCGAAAATTTAATACTCATTTGCAACTCCTAGTGATGACATTCGATAACCCTTTTGAGT
>CAZVPC010000005.1:30689-37258 GCA_964629005.1 uncultured Pseudoalteromonadaceae bacterium
AAATTTAATACTCATTTGCAACTCCTAGTGATGACATTCGATAACCCTTTTGAGTGGCAGTTTTAACTCAAGGTTATTATAACAAACTGATTTGGGAATAAATATTTTTTACAATTATTTTCACTACCAAGCTATACATCTTTTTAATAAACGCCATAATTATACCCTATCATCACTTGGCTTAACTAGAATGAATATCAAAAATGGATAACTTAATTATTACCGAAGAACAAAACGGTGTTTTATCAATTAAACTAAATCGGTTAGATAAAAAAAACGCTTTAAACAACAGTATGTATCTACAACTATGTCAGCACTTTGAATATGCTCAAGCAACGTCAACAATTCACTGCGTACTAATTTATGGTGATGAAAACTGTTTTTGCGCAGGTAACGATCTCACTGATTTTATTAATAGCTCTGCAGACTCAGATCTCGCCGCATTTAAATTCATAAAATTACTTGCCGCTTTTAACAAACCTTTAGTTGCCGCGATTGCGGGTGCCGCTGTTGGTATTGGTACCACATTATTGCTGCATTGCGATATGATCCTCGCCGCAAATAACAGTAAATTTAAATTGCCCTTCACCCAACTTGGTTTATGTCCCGAAGCAGGATCAAGCTACTTATTACCCTTGCGAGTCGGCTCCAATCGTGCTTTTGAACTAATGGTGTTAGGTGAAACATTTAACGCCGAAGATGCTTTAAATTATGGTTTAGTTAATAAAATATGCCAACCGCAAGATCTTATCGCTAGTGCACAAGCAATCGCTTTTAACATTGCTAAATTACCTATTGATGCTGTGATGACCAGTCGACAACTGATCAAAAAAGCGAGCCAAGCAGCGCTACCTACAGTCATGGAAGCTGAAGCTAATGAATTTTTCCGCTTGGTAAATGGACAAGAATGTAAAACCATTATTGGCAAATTTTTTGGTTAAACTTAAGATTAATCATTTCAATTAATTGTATTGGCTTTGTTTTGGTTGTTTGTCACGGGCAAACAGCCAAATAACCAAGGCAATTAACAACACGGGCCAAAAAACACCAATGGCCACCATAGTAAGCGAGCCGATCACTAATAAACCAACAAAAATAATACCGCCAAATACACTCACCACAATGGCCACCGCGACTAACATCAACACCACAATAACTAAGGCTGAAACGCTGATCGCTTTAATGGGTTCAATTAGGTTATCGCCAACATAAACATTAATATCAAACATTTCTATGATGCTTGTTCCTAATACATAAGTTAAAAATAATGTCGCAAAAATAGCTAATAACAATGATTTGAAAAATGACATAAAACCTCCTGATTTACCTAAAATGATTTAATCCTAGATTTTGCTGCTGAACGCGATTATTCGTGGATCAACAGCGAAATTCAAATCAATACGATGACGGTAACAAAATAGCGGCAACAATATAAGCCACACCAGCTGCAACCGGAAATAAGATTAAAGCGCCAATCGCGGCAATTCTTACCCCTAAACGCGGATAGTCGTAATGCCGGGCAATTCCAGCACACACCCCTGATAATTTTTTATGGTGAAGATCTTTACTGATCGAGCTGGAATTTTTCTTTGCTCTATCACCATAGTTACGTTGAGTATTCATGACTATTTTCCTTACTTTAACCTAATTAAGACTGCTGAGGTTTTGTTTCAAAAATTGCGATTATTCCTGCACTAACAAAAAAAGTTAACGCGGGCAGTAAGCACATAATTACACCTGATATGATCATCTGTTTTCCCTTTCAAAATCGATTTAATTACAAGCTTAACTATTAACGACTACTTTTCGTTTTAATTCAGCAAGCTCTTGTTCAATATATTCATCTTGTTCAAGCACACTAAATTGACTCTCCAAATCTTGATTGCGAATTAGATCATAGGCTTCAATTTCGGCTTCAAGACGATCTATTTTTTGTTGATAACGTGCAAACTTACCCATGGCTTCTTCAATATTATGCACTTGCGCTTTTTCTCTAACTCTTAAGCGTACTTCAGCAGACTGTTCACGCAATTTATAAGTCTCTTGTTTGCGTTTAGCTTCGCTCAATTTTTCTTGCAAACTTTGACTGTCCATTTGGATCGCTTGTAAATGCTCGTCTAATTGTGCTAAGTCTTCTTTTAAACAAGTCAACGTAGCGTGTGCATTTTGCTTTTCAACCAGTGCTGAGCGAGCTAAGTCTTCACGACCTTTACTTAACGCTAGCGCCGCTTTTTGTTGCCATTTATGACTTGTTGACTCTAACAACCTTTGTTCACGCAACAAGGTTTTCTTTTCTGCGATAGATTTTGCTGCTGTAGAACGTACCTCAACCAAGGTTTCTTCCATTTCCTGAATGATCATTTTGATCATTTTTTCTGGGTGTTCGGCCTTATCTAACAGACTATTTAAATTAGCGTTTACGATATCGGTGAAGCGTGTAAAAATACCCATGTTTGTTTCTCCTACTCTTCTGCGGTGTTATTTGATTTTGCTATTAATTTTTCGGTTGCAACTTGCTTATCAGCGTCAATTTCCAGCCAATTTACGGCGCCGTTAATGCTGAAATTTTGTAATTGCTCAGCTATATTTTGCTGTAACTGACCCGCAAGCTGCTGCATAACTTGTTGTCCTTGTGTGGCAACAGTGTTTGTTACAACTTGCTTAAGGCTTTTAGGCTGAGTTGTTGCATTAGCTGTAAATGCTAAACTTAATACCGCAACAGCAACGATAACTTTATTGGTTAAATTCAATGTGTTCATGATGACTTCCTTATAACTCTGTTTGGATTAATTAATTTGTTTGCAATAAACATCTTTCATAAACTAACTATTACAAGTGACGTGCCAATCAAGAATATTATTTTAGTTGATTGTTTTTTAACGGATATTTTTATTTTCTATTAACCGTAAAATTTAAGACATAATATGTCAGGCTAATTTTTGGTTAAACTAACCACAACAATTGGTTAATTTAGCCAATCTGAATATTTATAGATGAAGGGAAATTAAAACAAGCTACAAAGGGCAATTAGGCTTGCAAATAAAACAAGCCACAAGTGATATCATTTTTTAGATAAACGATAGATCAAAACTGCAGCTCGTTTAGCCTGAGAAGTTAAGGTGGTAATTTCAGCTATTTCATTAACAGTATGACCTCCGGTTCCCATTAAGCCTAAGCCATCGAGAGCCATAGTAACGTCTTTAGCCACAAAGGAAATATCAGCGGCTCCTGCTTTTTGTGGATCGACCGCAATTACTTGACCAAAACCAAGATCAATACTTGTCTGGCTGTAACGACGTAACAACATTCGATTACCTTCGCTCGGTGCCATCGGAGGATAACCTGCAAAAAACTTAAGCTCTGCTGATGTTTCTGGCAAATTTTGTGACACTATTTTTTGCATTACAACTTGTGCTTGTTTAAGCTGTGCTGGCGATAAAGCTCTGATATCACCACTAACTAGTGTTGTTTTGGCTATAACATTAGTTTTACCCGCCGCGGCAGCTTTTCCTTGTGAATAATCTAAATTAATATCTGTGCCGCCCACAATAAGCCCTGGATTAAAGGTTAAATTAGGTTGCTTTGCTAACTCAGTACGAAAGGTATTTAAAATTCGAGCCGTTTCAAAAATAGCACCATCGCCATAACTATCGCGAAATATTTGTGAAGAATGTGCGGCTCTTCCCGTTACCTTTAACAGCCAGCTCGTTGCCCCTCGACGAGAAATTACCGCCGTTTTAACATCGCCATCACCATCTTCAAATCCCAGTGCGATATCTGCCCATTTTCCTGCGGTTATTAACGCGTTAGTGGCAATATTATAAGGACTGCCCCGTTTTTCTTCATCTCCAGTCATAATAACTTTTATCTGCAAATCATCTAAAATCCCATTAGCCTTCAAAGCTTGCAATGCTGAAATAATAACAACATCACCACCTTTCATATCTGTTATGCCCGGCCCTGCAACCTGTTGTTGATCTATCACCTTATATTTTTGAAACTGACTGTTTTTAGTGAAAACAGTATCTAAGTGACCAATTAATAATATTTTTTTATTTTCACTCTGCTTATTACCATAACTGGCAAGTAAATGTCCTGCTCGATTAAATGGCGCTCCTGCAATCCATTTCGTTTGAAATCCGATTGCCTGTAATTCTTTCGCAAAAATGTTACCTACATTTTCAACACCTGAAAAATTCATCGTGCCACTATTAATATTGACTACTTTTTCTAGTAAGTTGAGTGATTGTTGCTGACTTTGGTCAATATATTTAGCAATAAATAGCTCTTTTTTATCAAGTTGTCCCCCTTGGCTTGAGCAAACAAAAAGAACAAAAATAAAAACAAAGTGGAAAGGATTTAAATATTTCATTGTAGTACTCTTATTTAGATTTGTTATATGCAGCCAGATTACTTTAATCTCATTCTTTCAGTAAATTAAGTCTAATCAGCGGCTATTGGAAGATGATTACTAGCTCCCCATTCACTCCATGAACCATCATATACTTGAATATTTTGATAACCCAAAATATCAGCCGCTAAGGCAAGAATACAAGCAGTAACACCTGAACCACAACTCATGATTAATGGTGCACTACTAATACCAGCCTCATTAAAATACTGACGTAATTGTTGTGTATTAACTAAAAAACCATCATGTTGCAAGGTTTTATAATGAAGATTAACAGCGTTGGGCATATGACCACTACGTACGCCAGCGCGTGGTTCCTTTTCTTGTCCTAAAAATCGAGTACTTGAACGCGCATCTAATACTTGCGCATCTTTTTGCAATAATGCGGACAATACTTTTTTACTATCGCAAAAATAGCGTGAGCTATAACAACCCACAAAATCACCTAATATGTTTTTTTGGCTATCACCAGTGCGCTCAACCGTTAAACCTGCGGCGATCCATGCAGGTAACCCCCCATTAAGCACCGCAATATTTTTATGCCCCATGGCTTTAAACATCCACCATGCTCGGGCGCTAGAGAAAATACCAAAATGATCATACACCACTATTTGTGAACTTTTATTGATACCTAGCTTTTGTGCCTGTTCAGTAAATTGTTGCTCCGTTGCCATCGTATGAGGTAGCGCACTAGTTAGATCCGAAAATTGCTTATTTAGATCAAAACGACGTGTTGATTTTATGATGAAATCTGGCCAACTATGGCTTGGTGTTAACATACCGGCAATGGGTGGAATACTGGCATCTAAAATAATTAAATTAGGATCATTAATTATTTGTGCTAGATGCTCCACCGAAATAAGTTGTTGATACATACTTTTTCACTTTTAAAAAAATTATAACTATAACTATAAAAATAAAACAAACATGTCACTTTGTATATACTCGCGATACTTCAAAATGTCTATTTCAGGACGTCTGAGTATATAATAACACAGCTCCTTGATTCACTTAGCGATATGAAAAAAACATGCCTATGCAGATGATTCAGGATTGATATGTAGGTCAATGCTTGCCTCGACAAAAGGCATTAAAAGAGCTAAAAGTCGAGCCTCGCTGCGCTCGTGTCGACCTACAAAGTAATAAATTTCTTAATTTTACGGTTTTCCTGAGTAAAGTGCATAGGCACGTAAAAAAAAGGACTCATCACCAATAATTAGGGAAGATCAACCAAACTAAGCGCACGATGTAATACTTGTGCATTAGCTCCTTCCGCACCTGAATACTCACTTAAATGGCGACGAAATTGGCGAGCACCAGCCAGACCGTTACAAAGTCCTAACATATGGCGAAGTATGTGCCATGCGCGACCACCACTAGCAACATAAACATTAATATAATCAGTCATTTTTTCAACAACTTCCGCGCGAGAAATTACGGTTGCAGTTGCTTGCTGATAAATCTGTTGATCTGCCTCAGCTAACATATAGGGTGAATTATAAACTTCACGCCCTATCATCACACCATCAAGGTATTGTAAGTGTTGCTTAGCTTCAGCAAACGATTTAATACCACCATTAATAGATATTTCCAGTGCCCTAAAATCTTGTTTTATTTGATAAACCCTTGCGTAATCTAATGGGGGTACATCACGATTTTGCTTAGGGCTTAAGCCGCTTAGCCACGCTTTGCGCGCATGAATTATAAAGTGCTGACAACCCGCTTGGCTAACGGTATCAATAAAAGTATGCAAAAACTCGTAACTGTCTAAGTCATCAATACCAATACGTGATTTTACCGTAATAGCAATATCAACCGCCGCTTGCATCTCATTAACACACTCTCCTACTAACGCAGGTTCAGCCATCAAACAAGCACCAAAACGGCCATTTTGTACTCTATCTGACGGACAGCCGACATTAATATTTATTTCATCATAACCTTGCTGTTCAGCAATTTTGGCACATTGAGTCATCGCTTTAACATCACTGCCGCCCAACTGCAAAACTAGCGGATGTTCTTCATTATTAAACGATAAATAGTCACCTTTACCAAAAAGTATCGCACCAGTGGTTACCATTTCAGTATAAAGCACGGTATGTTTAGACATAACGCGATAAAAATAACGACAATGACGATCAGTCCAATCAAGCATCGG
>CAZVPC010000006.1:0-6026 GCA_964629005.1 uncultured Pseudoalteromonadaceae bacterium
ATACCATCATCGTATGTAACCCGCTACATATCTCAGGATGCCATTGTACTGGGTTTGGAATACCCCATAAATTGTCTAAATCAGGCCATATTTGTTTAAGTGCCTGACAACGACGTAATATTTGAAAAAACACCTCAGCGTCATTGTCAGCTAAACTACGGCTCATTTCTTGCCAAATGCGCTCAACTATTAAGCTGTTTAATTCACCAGAGTTGGCGATTATGGTCATTAGCTCAATAGTTTCATCTGCTACTTTAAAACCTAACTGATGATAGCGCGCAGCAAAGCGAGCAACTCTTAATACGCGTAATGGATCTTCAATAAAAGCGTTGGAAACATGACGAAGTACCTTGTTTTGTAAATCTTTTTGTCCACCATAAGGGTCTATAATGGTGCCATTGCTAGTCATTGCCATGGCATTAATGGTTAAGTCGCGACGTAATAAATCTTCATCGATGGTCACATCAGCCTCAGCGTAGCAACTAAACCCCGTATAACCATGACCGTGTTTGCGCTCTGTACGGGCTAAAGCAAACTCAGCTTTAGTTTTTGGGTGTAAAAAAACCGGAAAGTCTTTACCTACGGCAATAAAGCCAAGCGACAACATTTGCTCAACACTGGCACCAACCACTAAATAGTCGAAATCTTTGATCGGGCGGTTAAGTAATTTGTCGCGCACCGCACCGCCAACGAGATAAATGGTTAACGGTAAATTTAGATAAGGTTTGAACATTTCATTGTCACTTGCTAATGATTTTTAAGCTGCGGTTTAAAAAAGCTAAGTTTATCATAAATATTATTTCTTAAATTCAGATTTTACAGTGACAGTAGTTAATGAAATAATGAACTAAGTCAATTTATAGAATGTTGTTTTATGTACACAGGTTACTTTGGTTTAAGCGAGCTTCCGTTTTCAATAGCCCCCAATCCTGATTATTTATTTATGAGTGATCGACATCGTGAAGCCTTAGCACATTTAACCTATGGTTTAGGTGAAACAGGAGGTTTTGTGTTGCTAACCGGTGAAGTGGGTACCGGAAAAACGACCATTAGTCGCTGCTTGATGGCACAGTTACCTGAAAATACGCAAACGGCATTTATCCTTAATCCAACCTTATCGAGTCAAGAATTATTGGCAACACTTTGTGATCAGCTGAAAATTCGCTACCGTAAAACGGGCGCAACCCTAAAAACGCTTACCGATAAAATTCAAGGAAAACTGCTCAAAAATCATCAAACGAATATTAATACTTTATTAATTATTGATGAAGCGCAACATTTGCAAGCCGAAGTATTAGAGCAATTAAGGTTATTAACTAACTTTGAAACGAATACTAAAAAATTATTGCAGGTGATCTTGATTGGTCAACCTGAATTGCAACAATTATTACAACGACGTGATCTAAGGCAATTATCACAACGTATTACTGCGCGTTATCATTTAATGCCACTGAATAAAATTGAAGTGAGTCAATATATTCAGCATCGATTGTCGGTGGCAAATTGTTACCGAACAATTTTTAATAAAAAGGCGATAAGGTTGATCTATAGTTTGTCTCAAGGCATTCCTCGGTTAATTAATTTATTGTGTGATCGATCTCTTTGGGTTGCTTATGGTGACAGTAAGTCAGTGATTGATAAAAAAACAGTGATCAAAGCTTCTGCTGAAGCTTTGGGTGAAGAATATCAGCCAATTAATTGGTGGCAACGAAAATCAGTAAAAATACTATTTTCAACGTTTATGTTGGTGGTTATGTTGGGTTTAGGCGTTTGGTGGGGGCAACGGGATGTATTATTTAATACTGTATTCAAATTAGCGGAAAAACCAGCACGAGCAATGGTTGTGAATAAGGCAATTACTGATGGTAGTGCAAAAAAGTTAACTGCATCGCTAGCTGTTATCGATCTTCCTAAGACTCAACGCGATAGTAAAAATATCGCTAACATGCGAGGTGATCAAATTGAAGTGCTACCTAATGAACCTATATTATCTAAGCCACCCAAAGATGAAACAGTAGAGCAGCCAATGGCTAACTTTAACGTTAAAGCTACTGCAGGGGTTTCTAAACAATTGTTGCAAAGTTTTCAGAGTGCTATTGATGAAACTGCCGAAGAAAATAACAAAAAAGAGCACCCAGAAGACGTTGCTCAAACAAATTTTGATCAGGTCGTAGCACTTACTGATACGCCCCAATGGCTTCAAGATGCGTTACCTAAAATGCAGTTTGCAATGCATCTTTATGCTAGTGATGGTCAAGGTTGGGTACGCGTAAATGGTGACGATGTTCGTGAAGGTGAAAATGTGGCAACGGGGGTTAAATTAGTGAAAATATTACCACAACGAGTGATTTTAAATTTTCGCGGTGAACAATTTAGTATGGCAGCGCTTTCTTCATGGTAGGTGGATTTTTGATCAGAGCTTACTTGAGTAATTTAATTTAAAAAAGCCTGTTGAAAAAATTTTAATAAATCGAGCTTGAAATCTTCGGGTTTAATACAGCAATCTATCTGATCTTTATGTTTTGATTGGCTTAAATTAATTTCAGCCATCGGAATAGCCTGATTCAAACGGGTATTATAAAAAACGCGAACAAAAGGATTAAGTGGTTGACGTTTATTTAACTGACTGATCAAGCCAAGTTTTCCAGAATTGAGTTTAACTAAAGTGCCGACAGGGTAGACCCCGATACATTGAATAAATTGTTCAACTAAGGTTTCGTCATAACCGTATTCGCCATCAGCTATTAAAATTTTGAATGCTTTTATCGGATGAATGCTTGTTTTATAGACTCTATCGGTGGTCATCGCATCGTAACTGTCAACAATCGAGATCATCCGACCGTAAATGCTAATATCGGAGGCAGAAATTTTATTAGGATAACCATTGCCATCAAGTCGCTCATGGTGTTGTTGCACTACACTTATAGCAAGGACTGAAATATCTGGAGTTTGTTGAAGAATTTCAATACCTAAATTGACGTGATTTTTCATTACCTCATGTTCTTGTTTGGTAAATTTTCCTCGTTTATTGAGTATGCTGTCGGCTATTTTTATTTTTCCGATGTCGTGTAAAAAAGCGCCTAAGGCGAGTTGTTCAATTGTTTTTTTATCCATTTTTAAATGTTTAGCAAAAATGCTCATCAAAATAGAGACATTAAGCGAATGCTCAATTAAATATTCATTTTTAAAACGTAATCTTGACATGCAAGCGAGTGCGTCTTGGTTGCGAAAAATTGAATCTACAATGGCATCGGTATTTTGTTTTACTGCGACTACATCAATAACTTTGCCTTCAGTGATCGAGTTAAGCATTTTTTCTTGTAGAATTTTGGCGTCACTATACAGCGTTTTGGCTTTTGATATTTCGACTTCTAAGGATATTTTTTTCTCTTTAATTTGTGTTTTGTTAGTAAGCTGATTTTCAACCATATCAGGCATGATGCGATCAATTTTTTCAGCTTGTTTTTCTTTAGAAGGATCAACAATGACTCGATCAACACCCGAATTAGCCAATCTTTCTATGGTAACAGGCTTTAGAATATAGCCCTCTGATTTTACTCTTATTGCGCCATGTGATTTGATCACCTCAATAACATACATGCCAGGAATTAATTGACTCAGAGGGATTTCTTGGCGATTGTTATTTGTTTGATCCATATTTTTATTCAATTTATTAAAGTGATAAATAATCAAGGAGATAAATAATCAAGGAGATAAACAATCAACGTTAAGCTGCGCGTATAAAAAAAGAATGCCAACTGCATTCTTTTTTAACTTATCAATTAAAAAAGATCACTGCCAAGCCGGCATATTTGCTTCAAAGGCTTTAATTGTATCTAGTTTGTTTAACGTCCAACCTATGCTGTCAATACCTTGTTCTAGACAATATTGATGAAAATTATCTAAAAAGAAAGTATAGACGTTTTCTTTACCTTTGGCAGTAATTGCTTCAATAGTATTTTTAGTTAAATCAATTGTTAGTGTTAATGTCCCTTGTTTAGTCAAAGTAAATAATTCATTTATCTGTGCTTCGGCTAGTTTTATTGGCAATAAGCCAATATTAATACAATTTCCGTAGAAAATATCAGCAAAACTTGATGCAATGATCACTTTAAAACCAAATTCTTCTAAAGCCCAAGGCGCATGTTCTCGACTTGAACCACAGCCAAAATTTTCACGGGTTAATAAAATGCTAGCCCCTTGGTATTGCGCTTGATTTAACATAAAGTCAGGATTGGCTTGCTGGCCAGCGGCATCTAAATAGCGGCTGTCGTGAAATAAATGTTGGCCAAAACCAGTACGGCTAGTTTTTTGTAAAAATTGTTTTGGAATGATTTGGTCGGTATCGACATTAGCAATATCTAATGGCGCAACCAAGCCTGTATGGGTGTTAAATTTTTCCATGATTTTTCCTTTACGCAAATGTTGTTTGTCACGAGCTATTTGTTGTAACAAGCCCTACTTTTATGTAGGTCGTCACGAGCGTAGCGAGGCGCGACAAGGTAGCTTGCAGCAAGCGGCAACCTACAATTAAATTTTATGCTTTAAATGTTGCGGCATTTAAGTCAACAAAATGACCGGTAATGGCAGCAGCAGCGGCCATTTCTGGGCTAACTAAATGGGTGCGACTGCCACGACCTTGGCGGCCTTCAAAGTTACGGTTGCTGGTAGACGCGCAGCGATCGCCTGTTGTTAACACGTCATCATTCATACCTAAGCACATTGAACAACCGGGTAAGCGCCATTCAAAGCCAGCATTGATAAATACTTGATCTAAACCTTCCGTTTCTGCTTGTGCTTTTACGCGGTACGAACCCGGTACAACAATGGCATCAACACTTGGTGAAACTTTTTGCCCTTGCGCTTGATAACTCTTTACAATGTCGGCGGCGGCGCGCAAATCTTCAATACGAGAGTTGGTACACGAGCCAATAAATACTTTGTTGATATTTATATCGGTGATTTTAGTGCCCGCACTCAAACCCATATATTTCAATGCTGCGGCACAGGACTCTTGTTCAACTTTATCGTTAAAATCGTCAGGTGAGGGAACTACGTTGTCAATTGCGGTGACTTGTCCGGGTGTGGTACCCCAAGTCACTTGGGCTTTTATATTTTTTGCTTCTAGGGTAACAACTGTATCGAAAATTGCATTATCATCAGATTTTAGTGTTTTCCAATCATTGATTGCTTGTTGCCATAGTTCACGTTTGGGAGCGTACTCTTTACCTTCAAGGTAGCTAAATGTAGTTTCATCAGGGGCGATCAAACCCGCTTTTGCGCCAAATTCAATGCTCATATTGCATACGGTCATACGCTCTTCCATGCTCAAAGCACGAATAGCTTCACCGGTATATTCCACTACATATCCGGTGGCACCAGCACTGCCAGTAACGCCGATAATGGCTAAAATAATATCTTTGGCACTAATGCCTTTACTTACTTGACCTTTTACTTCAATTTTCATGGTTTTGGCTTTGGTTTGGCGTAGCGTTTGTGTGGCAAAAACGTGCTCTACTTCTGAGGTGCCAATACCAAAAGCTAGCGCTCCAAATGCGCCATGAGTAGCCGTATGCGAGTCACCACACACAATCACAGTGCCGGGTAGGGTTAATCCTAATTCTGGCCCGATAACATGGACAATACCTTGGTTTTTATGCCCCATACCAAAAAGTTTGATCCCGAACTCGTTGCAGTTTTTTTCTAAGGTACGTAATTGGTTCGCAGCCCCTTCGCCTGCGGCATCTATTTTTATAGAGCGAGTGGAAATATTGTGATCCATGGTGGCAATGGTGCGCTCAGGATGACGAATAGAGCGCTTATGATGCTTTAAATTAGCAAAAGCTTGTGGAGAGGTGACTTCATGGATCAAATGTCGATCAACGTAAATTAATGGTGTTTCACCGACAATTTCTTGTGCACTAGAAGTTGCAACTAAATGGCGTTGCCATAACTTGTCATATAAGGTTGTTGCTGTATTTACGTTAGTCATTTAAATATTCTCACTAGTTGCTTGAGTTGCTTGA
>CAZVPC010000006.1:6126-17019 GCA_964629005.1 uncultured Pseudoalteromonadaceae bacterium
AGTTGCTTGAGTTGCTTGAATAAATTGACAAATATGATCGCCCATTGCTTTGGTTGATACTGCCTGTGCCCCTTGTGCTTTTTGCTGTGAGGTTAACAGATCGCCAGTAAAAATATTCGCGTCTAAAGTTTTCGCTACTGCATTTTCAATCGCGGTGGCAGCTGCATTTTGGTTTAAACTATAACGCAGTAGTAATGCTGCCGATAAAATTTGCGCAATAGGGTTAGCAATACCTTTGCCAGCAATATCTGGTGCGGTACCGCCAGCGGGTTCGTACATACCAAAACCTTGTTCATTTAAACTGGCCGAGGGTAACAAACCCATTGAGCCGGTGATCATCGCACAAATGTCTGACAAAATATCACCAAATAAATTTCCACATAATATTACATCAAACTGAGCAGGATTTTTAACTAATTGCATTGCCGCGTTATCCACATACATATGCTCTAATTCAACTTCGGGATAATCGTTAGCCATTTCAGTGACTACTTCGCGCCACAATACTGAACTGGCTAATACGTTGGCTTTATCGACTGAAATAACTTTGTTGTTACGTTTTTGTGCGGCTTCAAAGGCAAGTTTGGCAATGCGGGTGATTTCTCTACGTGAATAAGTCATGGTATCGTAACCTGCTTCTTCAGGTGTTCCTGCATGATGACGACCTTTGGGTTCACCAAAATAAATACCGCCAGTTAATTCACGCATGACTAAAATATTAAAACCTGTCGCGGAAATGTCACTTCGTAATGGTGACAGTGTTGACATTGCTGCTTGTAATTGCGCAGGGCGCATATTACAAAATAAACCAAAATGACCACGCAAACCTAATAATGAAGCGCGCTCTGGCTGCTCGGTTGGTGGTAAATTTGTCCATTTTGGACCACCAACTGAACCAAATAAAATCGCATCACTTTGCTCGCAACCCGCAATAGTGCTTGGTGGTAGCGCGGTGCCGTGATTGTCGATAGCGCAGCCACCCACATCGTAATGGCTGAAATTTAAGGGGAAGTTAAATTGTTCAGCAACAGTAGTTAATACTTTTATTGCTTCTTTCATTACCTCGGGGCCGATCCCGTCACCGGCTAATATTGCTATGTTTGACATCTTGTTGTTAACCCTTGTTTATTTTGTTAATGCAGTGCGCAGTTAAAACCACGCCTACATTATTATCTGTGTAGGCGTGAATTTATTTGCGCTATATTTATTTTATATTTGTTTCACTTTAGCTTGTTTCAAATCAGCAATGGTCATTGCGCGACGAATGCTATTTAAGGCATGGATCAATGCTTGCCCTGAGGCTTCAATAACATCGGTTTCTAAACCATACCCGTGAAAATTACGCCCTTGCCAAGTGATCACTAGATCTGCTTGCCCTAAACCGTCTTCACCTGAACCTTTATTAGAAATTTTGTAATCGCTCACTTCAAATTCAATATCTACCGCTTGTTTGATCGCACAATATAAGGCATCAACAGGGCCGTTACCTGTGGCTGAAACAATTTGGCTGCTGCTATCACTGTTTTTATTTGAGTTGCCTGAAATTAATTTAATACTAGCGGTAGCAAATTCACCGCTACCAGCCTGTACATTCAATTGCTCGATGCTGTAATAATCTTTCAATTCTTGTTGTTGTAGCTTGAATACTAACGCTTCTAAGTCATCGTCAAATACTTGCCCTTTTTTGTCGGCAAGGGTTAAAAAATCGCTATATAAACTTTCTAAATTATAGTCGTTTTCTTGATAACCTAAACTTGCCATGCGATGTTTAATAACATGACGACCGCTACGAGAAGTTAAGTTTAATTTAGTTTTGCTAATACCGACACTTTCAGGGGTCATAATTTCGTAGGTATTGCTGGCTTTTAACATACCGTCTTGATGAATGCCCGATGAATGGCTAAACGCATTACCGCCAACAATTGCTTTATTTAATTGCACAGGCATATTACATAAAGTGCTAACCAATTTAGAGCTGCGCGCTATTTCTTGATGATTAATATTGGTATGAACATTTAATAAACTTTCGCGAGTTTTGATGATCATCGCGATTTCTTCTAACGAACAATTGCCCGCACGTTCACCAATACCATTTACCGTACATTCAATTTGCCGAACACCAGCTTGCACCGCTGCCATTGAATTAGCGACTGCCAAACCTAAATCGTTATGACAATGTACTGAAATAATTGCTTGATCAATATTGGGCACACGATTGAATAAATTGGTAATAATACCTTGAAACTCAAATGGTAAGGTGTAACCAACGGTGTCAGGGATATTCACCGTTGTTGCTCCTGCTTTTATAGCGCTTTCTACCATGCGGCATAAATTATCAATGGGCGTTCTGCCCGCATCTTCACAAGAAAATTCTACATCATCAGTAAATTGACGCGCATATTTCACCGCATGTATCGCCATGGCTTCAACATCGTTAAATTCTTTACGTAATTTTTGCTGCACATGGACATCTGAAGTCGAGATAAAAGTATGAATACGAAATTGATCAGCAGGTTTTAATGATTCTGCGCACGCTTTAATATCAGCCTCAACTGCACGTGCCAATGCACACACACGGGAATTTTTAATGGTTTTGGCTATTTGTTGTACTGATTCAAAATCACCGGGAGATGAAATAGGAAAACCTACCTCCATAATATCCACACCTAAACGTTCAAGTGCTTGGGCAATTTGTAATTTCTCGCGTACCGACAAACTTGCGGTTAAGGCCTGCTCACCATCACGTAAAGTGGTGTCAAAAATAATGACCTTATCTTTGCTGTTGTCTGCTTGCAGGTTCATTTGTTTAGTTTCCATGTTCTTTCTCAATTTAAATGGTAATTTATTGTAAAAAGCTAAATTCAAAAGCTAAAGTGCCGGCATAAAAAAACCCGCGTGATTAGCGCGGGTTTTCGATAAGCTGTTGTATTTTATGTGGTATTTTTAAGTGATAGCAAATCGTCCGCGCAAAGTTAATGCGAGGAGGAGATTAATTTGAATGCGTTTTATAGATGAAATCATCTTGCTATTTTAATACCTAAACTTAAAAATTATTCGTATTGATGTTTTAACACCTATATTAATAGCGCATTTCTTTTGTTCATGTCAATCATTTAATGACTGAAATTAATTTTAAAGATTGTACTCAAGGCTAAAAGCGGCGTTCGCATTAGTTTTTGTGCCAATGTTATTAACAAAACTTGATTGGCTAAGTTTAGTTTCTAAAGTAAAGCGCCATTGTTTGTAACTAAATTGAATACTGGTAGAGACCATTAATATATTTTCCGCTATGCTGGTTAGCGGGTTACCAATAAGTGTATTTTGGGGAGCTAAGTCACTATTGTCATAGTTAAGTTTTAACCAACGAAATTTTGTCGTTATTTGAGTGTCACGATTGAATTGTGAAATAGCACCTAGAGCAACGGTTTGTGCATCGTTGTCGTATAAATTACCGATGGCACGCCCGTTATAACGCATCCCCGTTTTATAGGAGCTATGTTCATTAAAGCAATTGCCAATACCATCTCTTGCTTGGCAATCAGCAAAGCTATTGGTATATTCAATATAAGTGGTTGTTGGCATGTTAAATAGATCGAGGTGGGTATCTAAACCGAGTTGAATTTCTGGCTTGCTTAAAAAGCCCAGTGCATGTTTATTATCCCCATCTTCGGCATAATATTGTCCATAAATACTGATCGGTTGGGTAAATAAATGGGTAGAGTAACGAAGATCGTAACCTGCTTGCTGGTTAGCAGGATTAGGATTGTTCGCATTGCAAGTAAGACCAGCGGCACCACAATTAGTTCTACCGATCAATACGTTCCAGAAGGTAGAAAAATTTTGTGCATGACCCTTACCCCCCCATTGAGCTAAACGAGTAATGCCTACTTCTAGGTTTTTAAAGGGCTTGAAATTTAATCTGAAGCCCCACAATAAAGTGTTTTTAATAATACGCCGATCGTCCATTTTTCCAATAAAGGTGGTTAATGTCCAAGGGATCATTAGCTCAGTAAAAGGAAGAGTAAACGGTTTTGCAGACTTTCGGGTAATCGCCAACGCAGGCATAGGTCTAGCATTATTGCTTAAGCTTAAACTTGTATCCCAAGTGGGGCCAAACCACCGGTCTTGTTGTCCTATAGAGATAACCCAATTTCCCCAAAAAGCAGCAAGATAACTTTCATCTAAACGATATTTTTCACCATATATGGGGGAATAGGTATAACTTGGTGCAATTTTCATGGCAAAATTATTGGACATTGAACTTGATTGTATTTGAATGCTATTTTTATCGCGGAAAATATCACCAAAACTGGTAAAACGACTGTTTTTTGCTGCGCTTTGGACTTTAATGGTGGTTAAATTTCTGCGCGCCAGTTTAAATTGATGACTAATATAATAATAAGCACTTTGTTGGCTGGTAGATAAATGATTTATCTCAATTTTTTTAAGATCATTAATGACATCGTCCCACATTAATGGGTAAGTGGTAACAGGTGTTAAAATATAACCTGCATCAGCAAGTTGCTGAATGTCTGCTTTTAAGTATATGTCTGAGGTATCTATCCAAGGTTCAGCGAATAGTTGTGTACTCATCAAAGTACAGAGTAAAATTAATGGCGTTAATAATGTCTTCATCAAAGGTTGGTATAGGTTGTGTCGTTAGTTATTATTAATATGACTAACTAAATTATACAGATTTTTACTGTTTATATTCAAAAATGTTGATTTTTATAGTATTAAATTTTTATTGTTTAAAAAGTCCAGTAAGATAGTTTTTTTCTTAGTTTTAAATTTCGTAATAAATTCAGTGGTTTTTGTTTTATTTGCTGAGGATTATTTAACTTTTCTTCAACCGCATCAAGCACTCTACCGCTTGATTTGCCATCGCGATAGGGGTGTGTTATTTCAGCAAACTGCTGGATTTTCGCCATTAAATCGGCAGGTTTGCTTAATCCTAAGGCGATTGCATCGGCAATTTTGTCAACCTCATTGACATTGATAAGGTGTGACAAGCCTTCCGGATTTTTAAAGGTGACCACAGGTTTGTTGAGTAAAACAAAATCGGTGATCATTGAAGAAAAATCAGCTAGCATTAAATCTGCTTGTTCCATGTAAGGTATCAGATTATCGGTTTCAATAAAATTCAGGTTCTCATGTTGAATGGCTTTGTAGTCATCAATAATATTTTGCGCCATTTTAGGGTGAAAAGTTACCTGCCAATGCCATGGGCTATTTTTAGATAAACGTGCAATGGTATTTAACAACGCGGGTGCTTGGGTTATTCTGGGTGAAAAAGTAGAGCTAAATAGAATGATCGGTTTTTTAGTCACAGAAGTCTTTTCATCTTCATTACTTTTTTGCTTTGAAAAATACGGGTCCATTTGACAAAACCCCGTTTCAACAACATCAAAATAGCGATGTTTTTTGGCTAATGCCTTAAATTGTGTAGTGGAACTTGGGCCGTGGGTACAATATAAATCGAAGCAACCTCTAATAATAAAATGATAAATTAAGTTATCTTTTTTTCTTTTTTTGCCACCAACAAAGCCGTGAAAAACATGTACTTTAAATCCTGGGATAAAGGAAGGTACAATATTACCCGGTAAAAACACTGCCTCGGGATCATAATCAATAATAGCTTTTACGTTGTCTAATTGTTGTTCATTGGCTTTGAAATAATTGCGATTAACACTGTTGCCCTCAACAAACCACTTTACTTGATCGCCGCGTTTAAGGACCTCTTGTTGTAAAGGACGAAGAATTTTAAAAGAATAGTTTTCAGAAAGATAAAATAAATAACGTTTCATAACGGATAATTTTTATTTCCAACTGTCCATGCCACTTCTGCGCCGAACCGCTAATCTAGGTAATAATAGCCCTAAAATCAAACCGATGATTAACACAATAGCACCATTGTAAAACCATTGTTTTTTTATACTGTCGTCTTGAGTTTGTAATTTCTTTTTATTGTGTGATAGTTGTTTAGTAAGGTTTTCAAGTTGTTGTTTTAGTTTTTTATTGTGTTTAGTTGCCGCGGCTAATTGCTGCTTTGTGCTTGATAGAGAATTTTTTGTTTGTTCTGTTTCTTCATCTTTGCTGGCAAGTTGTGCATTAAGCTCGGCGATAACATTACGAAGCCCCGGTGTTGTTTTTAGGTATTGGCTTTCTACCCAACCTTTGCGGTCTTTATCGTCAATAATTTGTTGGAAATCATTTTGTGCCGTCCCTATTACAGTGACTTGACTACCGGCATTGATACTACCGAGTATTCGATATTGCTTGCCGGCACCGGAATGTAAAAAAACAAAAAGATCGTCAGCAATAAAAGCTGGTGAACTGTGTTCAGATACTGCTGTGGTAGTCTCTGTTTGTGCTACAACAGTTAACGATGTAAAACATGTAACAAAGCCAATCATAGAACTAAAGCAAAATTTTAAAAAAATTCGCATTGATGAATAACCTTTTAGATAAAATAATACAAGATATTAGGGGTTTGCTGGCGTTAAGGCAAGATCAACTTAGTGCTATTCGCGAGTTTTTGATAAAAATCATTGCCTCATTTTAGTAGCTTTTGTAAGCTAGTAAAAATTAACCTTGTTTTTTACTTTAAATGGCTACTGAAATAGAACTTAAATACCTCATTGTCAATGATAATGTGGTTGAATTAATCTCAACATTACTTGCCGATAATCAGATCAGTAATCAGCAAACGGTGCTTACATTAGAAAATTATTATTTTGATACACCTCAGCATAGCTTGCGACAATGCGATATTGGTTTGCGGGTTCGTTCTAGCAATGGTCAATTAGAGCAAACCATTAAAACGGCTGGTAAGGCCTTTGGTGGTTTACATCAACGACCTGAATATAACGTGAGCATTGCGAAAAAAACACCTGATTTAAGTTTGTTTCCACAAGAAATATGGCCAACATCGTTAGCACCTGAGGAAGTACAGGTGCAATTGATACCTTTATTTTCAACAAATTTTAGGCGAGTGGTGTG
Source organism: uncultured Pseudoalteromonadaceae bacterium (assembly GCA_964629005.1). Taxonomy (GTDB): domain Bacteria; phylum Pseudomonadota; class Gammaproteobacteria; order Enterobacterales; family Alteromonadaceae. Next base: position 13,129 of record CAZVPC010000006.1, read on the forward strand.
GTTGCTCACTAATGATAATGGTAGTCAAATTGAACTCGTGTTTGATTGCGGAAGCATTGAGGTAAATAAGCTTAATGAGCCCATAAATGAAATTGAATTGGAACTTATTTCAGGTGAGCTTAATGATTTGTTTAAATTGGCAACATTATTAGTTGATCATTTGTCGATACGAGCAGGGATAAAAAGCAAAGCGGCTCGAGGTTATGCATTATTACATCAACAAACGAAACAAAGTAAAAAAGCCCCAGTAAAAATAACCCCATTAGAGTTGATCCCACTTGAACATCAATACCAAATTAATCAGTCATTTTCAGCTGGTTTGCAGTTTTCACTAAATCAATTGCAAAGGATGATCGAAATATATTGTACAACGCCATCGTTAAAGGTATTGGTTAAAATTACCGAGTTATTGGCCTTGATCCGCCATGGTTTTTGGTTGTTTCAAGATTACTTGTCAGCGAGTACGATGAGTATTCGTAGTGAACTGAGTAAATTGATCAAGGAATTATCTTGGGTTGAAAATGCCATTTATTTTCAAGAGTTAACCGATAAAACCGGTAATTATAGAAATAAAATAGCCTATAGTGAACAATTAATAACGCAGTTAAAACTTGAAAAAAGCCGCTTTCCTGAGCCGGCACAAGTACTTGAAATTTTACATTCTGCGCGTTTTAATCTAGTGCAATTATCCTTACTTAAACTACTGTTGTCGTTAGAAGGTGAACAGCGCATTGAAGCTGATTTTGAAAAAGACTTATTAACCTTTTCACAAGAAAAATTGGCAGCGAGTTTAACGTTATTAACGAGTCACTTGATGCAAAGCAAAGGTTTGTCTTTAGAAGAATATTTGAGCCAACAGAAATTGTTAATTCGTAGTTTACTGACTGGCAGTTGGTGTGGCAGTTTATATAATAAAGTTGAACGGCTTGAGTTTCGTGATCCGTGGTTAGATGTTAAACAGGGGATGGATGAATTGCACACCTTGCTTATTTTGAAACAGCAGTTAGCCACTATTAGTGGTCAGCAAGCTGAGAAAATTCATCGTTGGATGGACTCTAAAGTTGATAGTTTATTGTTAGCACTTGACTGCTCACGAAAAAATGCCTTAACGATTAATCCCTATTGGAATTAAAAATATTTATTAGTCCGTGCGCAAGGTTAACTTGCTCCCACGCAGAGCGTGGGAACTAGGGGGTTATTTCGAAGAATACTCATCAGGCTTACATTTCTTTATTTTTTGCTCTGCCTCGATCAGTTGTTCAAGATGGTTAAGCAATTGTTCTACCTTTTTCTCAAGCCGTTTATTACTTTTTAAAATCTCTTTATTTTGATAACGAAGTTCTCTATTTTTAACATTAGTATCTGAAAAACTAACAAATTTATTAACAAATTGAGCACCAATAAAACCAACCATACCGACACCAACATAAAACATTAGCGCAACAATCATTCTACCTTCAATAGTTACCGGATAAAAATCGCCAAAACCAATGGTGCTGGCACTCATTTGTAAGGTCCAAAAAGCATCGTGATAATTCAAAATGTTAGCGTTTTCTGCATCGATTTCAAAATGTAGTAATAATATCGACAATAGTGCAATGACCGTGTACAAACCAATTAAGGTCATGATTAATAGGTAAAAAGTATTATAGTTTTTAACACCAAACTGATCGACTGAGTAGGCTTTAATTTTTTTCATGAGTGTTTTAATTAATTGTTGTTATTAATGTGTTGTACTAAATCATCCATCAATTTTCGTTTGATTTCCAGTTGTTGATCGGCAGAAAGTTGATATTTTTCTGCGAGAATTTCATAATCTTGCGGTGAAAGACTGACCGTGAGTCGTGGTCTTTTGGGTCGTCGGCTGGTTGGCAAACCTAAAATAGTGCGGATCTGATCGGAGGGACTTAAACCCGCGTCTAACGCTTTTTTACGGATTTCAAATTGAATTTTTTCATCAATATCAAAAGCAACTTGTACGGCTTTAACTGCTTTTATCGATGAATTCCATTTGTCAGGAATTTTTCTACTCATATGGGGTTCTACTCATACTTATTTTTAATCGTGCTTAGCTACCCGGATACAGATCAACAATATCGCTTAATGGTCGGTATAAGGTTAAGAATACATCGGTGTCTCCGTCAGACCAAACTTCAACATCAATGCCGCGCGACTCATCTTGATCGAGTAATTGATAGAGTTCAAATTGTTCACCAGAGTCTTTGCCTTCAAATTCAGATAATTTTTCGATGCGCTGATCTTTACGATGGAAATAGCCCACTTGTGCGAAAATACATTGCTGATATTGCTCACTACTCCATTGGCTGGTTAATTGATTATCTTGTTGTCGTTGTAGTTGTGCATTGCCTGGTTGCTCAAATAATAGCGAAAATTGTTCAAGATCAAATAGTGTTTCAATATCTTGGTGTTCAATTTTAAAGGAAAATTTTAAATAGGTTTCATCATCGATATCAAGTGATAAATAAAGTAACTCGTGCTGATTGCCTTTTAGTACCCATTCGGTTTGGGTGTTTAATTCAAATTCGTAACTATTGATCGCGGTTACTTGAAATTGTTGCGCACGCAGTTTTTCAGGTAAGGCAAAACTATCACTTAAGACAATAATATCATTTATTTTTAAATCGGCTGGTGAATTAAGTTTTCGTTGTTCAGCGTCAGATTTATTGAAAATTTTTTTAAAAAAACTCATCAGTTATGATCCATAAAAGCAAGCATAAACGAAATGCTATGCTTGCTTTGAATTAATGTTACGCCAAAAAAGGCACAATGATTATTTTTGCTTCGCTTTTAAACGTTCTAGCACTGAGTTTGCACTGTTATCACTGCTTCCAATACCGGCAGCTTTTAATTGTGCTTCCAATGAATTATCAGAATTTTCAGATTCCAGTACTTCAGCCGCCTTCATTTTATCATCAAATTGTTGCTGTTTTGCTTTAATGCGCTCTAATGAGTCTTTGGCATTTAACAGTTTTGAATTACTGGATGAAAAATTATTGGTAATGGCCGAGGTTGCTTTTTGCACACTTTCGGTGGTTTTTACCATCGATAATTGTCGTTTATATTCTGCAACTTGACGTTCACTTTTTTTCACTAACTCTTTTAAACGATCGGCATTGCCGCTAAAACTATCTAGCGCTTGTTGTTGGGTTGCTAGCTCGTTTTCTAAGTTAGAAATTTTCTCGGCAACCGCTAAAGCAAGGCTTTCGTCATTTTTATCTAAAGCACGTACCGCATAACCTTCATGCTCAACTACTTCGCGTTTTAAACGATCAACTTCGCGATTTGCGGCCATTTGTTGCGCCATAACGCCAGTTAAATCGCGCTTAGCTTTGGTTAGATGATTTTCAGCATCTCTTATTTCTTGCTCAAAAATTCGAGTGGCGTTGGCATCAACAATGGTTTCGCCTAATTCACTTGCTCCACCACGAATAGCGGTCATAATTTTTTTGAAAATACTCATAAATTTCTCCTGATGGATTAGATTAAAAATTCGCTCATGTCATTGATAACATCGATGGCATTGTTACTTAATACAGTTAATTCGTGTTCTAAATCGTCGAACGAAGAGTTAATTGACAAGGCACCAAAAACCACATACTTGTCACCAATTTTTGAAAATGATGATAACGGCATGGGGATATTCATTTCCAGCATGCTTTCTTGCATGATTGATCGGCTTTGTGCTTTAACTTCTTCTTCTCCCCAAAGGTAGGTAATGCAAATAATTTGATCATCGGTTACAGAAACAAAAATAGGCAGCTCTTCACGTTCAATAATAGTGATTTGTAATACATCAACGTCACCCGATATTGGTTGACAGTCAAAAATCATTCCTGTTTTTGAATTATTTGCCAAAGTGTTTAAATGGTC
>CAZVPC010000006.1:17119-33045 GCA_964629005.1 uncultured Pseudoalteromonadaceae bacterium
GCGGCAATAGTCCAACCCCATTCACCAAAGCTTGGTACATTATCATGATACTGCTGAACTTGAGGGAAACCAGCCGCAGCAACTGTTTTGCCAATGGAAATGAATGCTTTTTTGGCATGATAAGGGCTGGTTGATTGCACCACCATTAGACCATCACCACTGAGTAATTGTTTTAAGCGAGCGTAAAAATTAACCGAATACAGTTTATTAAGATCAGGGTTACTTGGGTCGGGTAAGTCAACAATAATGGCATCGTAAACAGTACCTGCGCTTAACAGTTTATCAATCGCAATAAAAGCATCATGATTAATAATCGTCACTCGTTTATCCAATAAGCTGCCTTTATTTAGCGAGATTATTTTTTTTGCCAAGGAGGAGGGTAATTTTTCTGTAGGGTGTTTAAATATTTCCAGTAACTGTTGATCTAAGTCGACCAAAGTGACTTGTTTAGGTGACCACCTCAGTACATTACGGAGTGCTAAACCATCACCACCACCAACAATTAAAATATTGTCGTGGCGAGCAGATCCAGCCAAAACGGGGGACACTAAATAACTGTGGTAAATTATTTCGTCACTCGATGAGAATTGTAGGCGACCATTTAGATAAAAATTGATGATCGAGGGTTGATTGCCGCCCATGTGTCGTTCAGTAAAAGTAACCTGCTGATAGCGCGTTTTATTGGTATAAACTACCTTGTCAAGATAAAGCAAATTGCTCATTTGATTGAGCCAACTATTGCCGAAAACAAAAATAGCAGCAAGTAGCAATGCCAAAGCAAAATGTAAGCTTACTAGTGTTTTTCGCCAATGCAGTTTTTGCCAAAAGCGCATGATAAAAACTGCACCAGCGAGTAAATTTAGTGCTGCGGTGAGCGCTGCTGCTTCGCTGATGTCTAAGGCAAGTAACACAAAAACCCACACCGCGGCACCTATGCCAGCACCAATATAGTCAGCACCATAAATAGTGCCTAAATTATTTTTCAAATGTTTTTGATGCAATTCTTCTCGAATTCTGGCGATCAAGGGTATTTCCATACCAATAAAAAAGCCTAATAGTAGACCGAAAAAATAGGGACTGTTAAAGGTTAAGCTACTTAATTGTTTAAATAATCCCCCTCTAGGCATGGCATCAGGAGGGAGAGAAAAAGTATCGGCGAGCACTTGCGGTAACAGTTGCGAAAAGGCAATCAAACCACCAATAAGCAAAATAGAACTGCTGCCGAGCAGCGCAATGATCAGTTCTAACCACACAAATCCTTGGAACGAATTGCGTATTTTTCGTGCCGTAAATGCGCCTAGACCCATAGCAACGATCATTAAACCGATCATTGCATAAATGGTACTTTCCATTATGCCTAATACTCGACCAGCATAATGAGAAAGTAAATATTCGTATATAAGACCACAACCAGCTAATACTGCCATGGTGGCGATCAATTGGATATCATCGAGTAATAGTTTGTTTTTATTAGTGTTCATACTTCTATAGGCGAGGTTTTAAGCTCGCTTTTGTCGCGTTTTAACCGCGTTGTTAAATTTCGCCTACATTTAGTTTTTGTAGACGAAGCTTTAGCTGTGAAATTAAATGGATGTATTAAGCCATCAATGCGGTAAGGATCAGTGCAATTGAAATACTCGTGGCCATTTCTATACTAGCCACACCAATGTTATGTTGCTGATCAACTTCTTCGACTAAATTGATCCCCCATAACACGATACGTTTTGCTAGTGTGGTTAAAATACCCACTAATAGGGTCATTAAAATGCCAAAAATTAACCAGCCAATTAAGTTGATCACTAGTGTTTGCGGATTGTAAATAAAAAAGTGGCTGGCAGCTGTAACGGCTAAAGCGGTGCTGATCAACTGTCCGGCGTAACGAATGGCAAGGGCTTGTTGACCATTACTAAACGCAGCTTGTAAACTCTCGTTGTTATTATTTTTAGCATAAGCTCGTTCACGAAGTCGGGTTACTATCACTAACATGGCTTGTGAAATAATAAAGCCACTGGCGATGGCGATAAACGTTGATATGTCTAAACCGTCAACCCAAAGTAAAACAGCACGAATAACAATGGCAGTGGCAATAGCGCCAGCAGCGTCAACAATACCAATAGTCACGTTTTGCTCTTTGATCAAAGCGGTTTTATCTAATTGATTTAATGCTAAACGATCGTGAATAACTCGGCCAACTTTGATCAGCAGTAAACCAAAAAGACCATAAGCAAACATGCCGACAGCTTCAATGGTTAAACTGGGTGCGGCTTCTCCTGTTATAGCACCAGTAAGTACAATACCGAGGGCTAAAATACTGCCAGCTAAGCTAATACCAAAGGCAAAGTTGTCGCGTTGTGCTAATTCTTCGGTGGTATTAACTTTGGCAGATAAACCTGAACCAAAGCGCATTGCTCCAAGCAATATAATTGCAATAGCAATATCTAAGACAAGGTATGCCAATAATTGTTGATCAAATGAAATCACTTCTAGTAATTGGTTCATAATTTTTCCTACTTTCTCGCCGTATTTATTATTGTAAATGAAAGGTTATTTAAGCTTATCCGCTTGATTATTTACCGCGTCTAAAACCGCGAGAGGTTGATGTTCTACTATTTCGAAAACTGGCGTTTCTGTTTCTTGATGAACTGGCGTAACGACTTCTGTTAGTGCTCTGCGCTCGAAAGCGATTAGCGCTTTTTTGTGCGCTTCTACTTTGTCCCGATAAACTCGAAGAGCCTGTTCTGTTTTTACTATAGGCACTAGTATATTTTTGGCCTCGACTGGCAAAAGATTTACGGGTTCGGGTATCTAATTGTGTTTGTTTTTTTAATTGTGAGGGCGAACTATAACGGCTGCGACCATAATCATTGTAATAACTGTAATTTCGATTGCGTCCCCAACTACTGTAATAAACCGGACGTCCCATCAAGTTTCCCATCATTGAATACATACCATACCAAGCCCAAAAAGACATACCATTGCTGCCTGTGCTCCAATGACCATAACTGGGATTGCCAACTAATTGTTCGCCGGTGCCAAAATCTTGGGCATTATTGGCGCGCAAACTCTGTGCTTTAGATAATGAATTAATTCGAGGTAACAAACCATCAGACATGTCGGCGAGCACATTTAGCGGATCGCTCAAAGCATCAGAGTACAATACCGGATCGGCCGCTTGATAAATATTAATTAATTCATCAAACCGTGCTTGGCTATTAGCAAACATTTGCGGTTGAGTTTTAACGGTTTTTAAGCGATCTACCAGAGCCAAATACATCGGGCCATTAGGGCTGGCATCTTTTTTTAATTCATTGATGAGCCTTGCTAGCTGTGGTTTTTGTTGCACAACTTTATCGGCATATTGATTAATTAAATTGGCATTGCGCACTTGTTTATTGTTCAGCGCTTGTGCTAATAATTCTACGCGCTGTTCAGTCACCGGAAGTTGTTGTTCTATTTTCGCTTTTATTGGATCACTACAGCCTGTTAGTAGCAGTAATAAAATGATAAAGATTATGCTAAGTTGTTGCATTTTTGCCATAATGTTCTTCGAAGAAACGCTATTTGAATTTTAGCTATTATTAATAACACTGTAGACATATTATGTCTACACCCTAAGTGTAAATCAATTGTAAGAAAGTATGGAGCAGCCGTGCCTCAAATTATTGCATTGAATAATTTTCCTCACTTGCAGCAGCAACTACGAAAAAGTTGGCAACAATTTAGCGAACAACAGCCAACAAGTTGCCGTTATTTAACCACTCAACAATTAATCGATTTTAAACAGGCATTAGCCTTAAGTGATTTTGTTTTGCAAAGTGCATTACAGTGCCCCGATTTAGTTGTTGAGCTATTTTCCGCTGCCTCGGTTAATGTTAACAGTGTTTACCAGCAGGAGTTACCTGATTATGAACAATTGTTAAAGTTGGCACTGCTCGATTGTAAAACGGAAGCAGAACTTCATCAAATTTTACGTCGATTTCGTCGTCAGCAAATGGTAAAAATTGCGGTGGCTGATCTCGTGTTAAATGCTGAACTTGAACAGTCTTTATTACGTTTATCAACGTTAGCCGATGCTTTGATTATGGCGGCATTAGCGTGGTTAACTGATTTTTGTCAGCAGCGTTGGGGACACCCACAACGTCATGCGCAAAGTCAATCGTCAATAAGTAAGTCAGCAATAAATAAGTCAGCAATAAGTGACCCAATGCCAACCAGTATGCCAATGCTGGTTTATGGTATGGGGAAGTTAGGAGGTAAAGAGTTAAATTTTTCGTCTGATATTGATCTTATTTTTGCTTACCCACACGCTGGTCAAACGGTTGGTACGCGGCGCAGTATTGATAATCAACAATATTTCACGCGTTTAGCACAAAAATTGATTGCGGCTTTGCATCAAGTTAGCGCCGATGGGTTTGTTTATCGTGTTGATATGCGCTTACGCCCTTTTGGTGAAAGTGGTCCATTAGTACTAACATTTAATGCGATGGAAGATTATTATCAAGAGCAAGGTCGTGATTGGGAACGATACGCAATGCTTAAAGCACGTTTGATTGGCAATAGTGAGTATCATGGTCAGTTGTCCAAAATGTTACGGCCTTTTGTTTACCGTCGTTATATCGACTTTAGTGTGATTGATAGTTTACGACGCATGAAAATGATGGTCGCTCAGGAAGTTCGTCGTAAACACTTAACGAATAATATTAAATTAGGCGCGGGCGGTATTCGAGAAATTGAATTTATTGTGCAAGTTTTTCAATTAATTCGTGGTGGGCGGATCAAGGCTTTGCAGCAGCGAAGTTTATTAACAGTGTTACCTATTTTGGTTGAACAACAGGTTATTACGCCGAAAAGTGGCCATATTCTGACGAATGCTTATCTTTTTTTGCGACGAGTAGAGAATATTATTCAAGCCATTGCCGATCAACAAAGCCAAACATTACCTGATAATGGTTTAGATCAACAACGTTTGTTGCGGGTGCTAAATTTTGCTAGCTGGGCCGATTTCTTGTCTCAACTTGAATCACATATGAGTGCAGTTCACCAAGAATTTAAGCTGTTAATTGGTGAAGACAGTCCAAATCATCAAGCAAAAGACAAACAGTGGCAAGAATTTTGGCATACATTTTTACAATTACAAACTCAAGTAACAGTAGCTACAAAAGCAGAAAGTATTCATTGCTTAACTAAACTAGCGCCTGATTGGCAAGCAGAAAAAACGTTTACAGATCTGCATGATTTTACTCTTGAGGTGAATCGGCGTGGTATTGGTAATCGGGGTGTTTTAGTGCTCGATAAATTGATCCCGTTGCTATTATGGCACTTAAAACAGCTCAATTATGAACGTGAGGTATTAACTCGGGTACTTATTGTTTTGAAAAAAATATCGTCACGAACTGTTTATTTAGAATTGTTATATGAAAATGAAGGCGCGTTAAAACAACTTTGTCGACTTTGTCAGGCAAGTGCTTGGTTGGCTGAGCATATTGCTAAATATCCAATTTTATTGGATGAATTAATTGATCCTAAATTACTGCATAACCCGCCCTTGTTAAGCTCTTATGGTAAAGACTTGCGTGAGACTATGTTACGTATTCCAGAAGATGACTTAGAAACACAAATGGATATCTTGCGCCAATTTAAACAAGCTCAGCATTTGCGTATTGCGGCGGGTGATATTGTTGGTGTATTACCTTTGGTTGAGGTCAGTGATCATTTAACTGCATTAGCCGAAGCTATTATTGATGAAGTTATTTTATTAGCTTGGCAACAGCTAGTACAACGTTTTGGCATACCTAGTTCTTTGCTTGGAAAACAGCATAAAGGTTTTGCTGTTATTGGGTATGGAAAGTTAGGCGGCTATGAATTAAGTTACAGCTCTGATCTAGATCTAGTGTTTGTTCATGACAGTAAAGCTAATGACATGACCAATGGCATAAAACAAGTGTCAGCCAGTCACTTTTATGCCAAGTTAGCGCAGCGAATTATGCATATATTTAATAGCCAAATGGCAAGTGGTATTTTGTATGAATTAGATATGCGTCTGCGACCCTCTGGAAATTCTGGTGTGCTGGTGGTGCATATTGATACTTTTGCTCAATATCAGCTAGAGGATGCGTGGACATGGGAACATCAGGCATTAGTTCGCGCTAGAGCTATTTATGGTCATGCGCAAATTATTGCGCGGTTTAAACGTATTCGTCAGCAAGTTTTAGCCCAAGCTCGCGATGTGAATCAACTTAAAGATGATGTGATCTCTATGCGTAATAAAATGCGTAGTCATCTTGATCACACCACCGAGCAAAATTTTGATCTTAAACAAGGACGAGGAGGTTTGGTTGATATTGAATTTTTGGTGCAATATTTAGTGTTACGTTATTGTTCCGCTTACAGTGAAATTGCACAATTTTCTGATAACTTGCGCCTTTTAGAACAATTGTCTCAAGCAGGTGTGCTAACAGATGAGCAGCAACAACTATTAAGTGAATGTTATTGCCAATTACGAGATTTTGGCCATCGCGCAACGATGCAAAATAAACGGTTGCAGCCTAGCGATGAATTAATATCGAAAGTCATTAAAATAGCTGCTATTTATCAGCAATTTTTAACAGCTTGAATTAATTATTTATGATTTTAGCAATATGCACTGTTTCTCTAAATATTCATCTGAATATTCGATCAGCACAATTGCGCGATGTTTATAACAAAAATAAGTAGAAACGCCGCCTTTAAAGTGGCCATTCAGCGCTTGCCCAACTTGATAAGCCATTTTTAAAATACTTTTATTGATACGAAAAGCATCTTTTACGACCAAGTCTCGATTGAGTCGCCAGATCACTTCAAGACCATCATCGTTGGCATATTTAGATAATTTTTGAAAAAGAGTGTGACCTTTTCTAAAGGCTTGTGATTTTTTCTGACCATGCCATTTTCTCGGTAAAGGGCGAGTGACCATACGACGAGCTTCCATCAGTTTACTTAAACTGCCATGGGGCTCAGGTAAAAAAACGACACCATTTCTAATTTTGGGTCCCTTGCCGTCAGATTTTGCGTTAATGCTGGCATAAAAGCGTGACAAACCTTCAGCCGCTGCATTTTTATATTCTTCTTTTTTTTTGGTTCGTTGAGGATTTTTATTTTGTTCGGCTAATTTAGTTGCCGCTTGGGCATTTTCAGCTGCAGTAACCTGCTCGCTGTCACTGCCCAAAAAGAAGGTTTCATCAAGAGATAACAAAAATTCTAAATTGTTTAATACCCCGAAGGCTATGCCGCCGAGTATGACTCCAAAAATTAATTTACGTAACCAAAAGTTCATAAAAAACTCATCTGTTAATAGAACGTAACACAGTTAACTAGCTTACTGAAATAAAGACACTTTTACTAGTCACAATGGTCTTTAATCAAATAAGGTTATTTATATAAAGATAGATCATTTTCATGCGGTCTGGTTTTAAAACGTCGATGTAGCCACATATATTGTTCAGGTTTTTGCGAAATGGCTTTTTCTAATTCTTGGTTGATACGGATCAAATCGGCTTGGTCATCATCACTAGGAAAATTATCTAACGGTTTAGTTATCTCAATAGTATAACCGCTGCCATCGTCGTTTCTGGTTGGAATTATCATGAAAGTGCGTACCTTAGGTTGACGAGCGAAAATTAAGGTGCCTGTGGTGGTTGCCGCATCTTTTACCGCAAAGAAAGGCACAAACAAACTGCGTTTGCGACCATAATCTTGATCGGGTAAGTAAACACAGGCCTCACCATCAGCCAAGGCATTGATCAAACCGCGCACATCACGCTTACCTAACATGTATTTATTAGAGCGTCCTCGTCCTCGGTACTGAAAATATTCCATTAATTCATTGTTATGGGGTCGATAAAAGACCACCATGGGGTTGTTATAACCCATGCCACGACAATTAATTTCAATGGTTAAATAATGCATTGCCAGTAATAAAATGCCTTGGCCTTCACGTCGGGCTTGTTCAAGGTGTTCAAGCCCTGTAACCACTACTTTTCTATTGATACGCCAATCAGGCCACCACCAACCCATACCGGTTTCAAATAAAGCAATGCCAGTATTTTCAAAATTGCGTTTTAACATTTGTTGATGTTGCGCGGCAGATAACTGTGGAAAACAAAGTTGTAAATTTTTTAAAGCAACTTTTTTACGATTCGAACCTATTTTAAAAAGCAGTTTCCCGAGCATCCTGCCGAGAAATAATTGCCATTTATAAGGTAACCATGAAATGGTATAGAGTATTACCACACCACACCAAGTTAACCAATATTTTGGTAAGAAAAAAGACCATTTAAAATCAGGTTGTAATACTTTGTTTTTACTCACGGTATGTTGTCAACTCATAAAATTTAATATGTTACACTAGCGCCATTATATCGATATCTATTGTGGATGATAGGATGAAAGTAAATATACCTGCTTTTAATCAAGCTAACGTATTAGTTGTTGGTGACGTGATGCTTGATCGTTATTGGTATGGCCCCACGCAACGTATTTCGCCCGAAGCACCCGTACCCGTAGTGCGGATAGCAAGTGATGAAGATCGCCTTGGTGGAGCAGCTAATGTGGCATTAAATATTGCCTCGTTAGGAGGAAACGCCACGTTAGTTGGCATTACTGGCACAGATCAAGCGAGTGAAATTCTTGAAAAAAAATGCCAAGCGGTAAACATTAAGTGTGATTTTATTAAACAAAGTCATATTCCAACCATTACTAAATTACGTGTTATGAGCCGTAATCAACAGTTAATTCGCCTCGACTTTGAAGATCCCTTACACGACATTGAAAAATCATCATTGGAGCAAAGTGTTGCTCAACAACTCGCTGATCATCAATTATTATTACTATCTGATTACGGCAAAGGTACGCTATCTAATTTGCAAGCGTTGATCGCCTTAGCTAATCAACAGAATATTCCTGTGGTGGTTGATCCTAAAGGCAGTGATTTTACTCGTTATCGTGGTGCTTGTATTTTAACCCCCAATATGGCTGAATTTGAAGCAGTTGTTGGATCTTGCCATTGCGAAGCAGATTTGGTTGCAAAAGGTCAAGCGCTATTAACTGAGCTAGACTTGACCGCATTATTAATCACCCGTTCTGAGCATGGTATGACCTTGTTGAGAAAAGATCATCAAGAGTTACATTTACCGACTCGGGCAAAAGAAGTGTTTGATGTTACTGGGGCCGGCGATACTGTGATCGCCACTTTAGCGCTAGCCATTGCTGCCGATACTTCATTTTCACAAGCTTGTGCTTTAGCTAATATTGCGGCGGGCATTGTTGTTGGTAAAATGGGTACTTCAGTGGTGAATGAAACTGAGTTAAGAGCAAAAATTTATTATAGCCAAGAAAGCGGTTTTGGTGTGCTTAGCGAAGAACAGTTAAAAATTGCGGTTGACATAGCAAAAGCTCGTGGCGAAAAAATAGTGATGACGAATGGGTGTTTTGATTTGCTGCATGCGGGACATGTATCCTATTTAGCCAATGCACGAAAATTAGGCAGTAGATTAATTGTTGCGGTAAATAGTGATCATTCAGTCACTCGATTAAAAGGTGAAGGTCGACCGATAAACTCCGTTGATAGACGAATGACCGTTTTGGCCGCGTTAGGTGCTGTTGATTGGGTGGTTGATTTTTCAGAAGATACCCCACAACGACTCATTGCTCATATTCTTCCCGATGTGTTAGTTAAAGGTGGAGATTATCAAGTAGCTGATATTGCTGGTGGTGAAGAAGTCATTGCTGGTGGTGGTGAAGTTAACGTATTAAACTTTGAAGCGGGCGTTTCAACGACTGAAATCATTCAGTCAATTCGTGCCGACGAGAAAAAATAAATATCATTTAGTCACAGTATTGTTTGTGAGTACTATAAAAAGCCAAAAGAGGCACTCTTTTGGCTTTTATTTTTTATTCAAGTCAAGTTTATCCTGCGGAAAGACCATTGTTAATGTCTATAATATCTTGGAATGAAATAAGACCACTGGCACGTTTTAGGGCTAAAACTGATTGAATATAACCGTAACGGGTTGTTGCTAAATTTCGTTTAGCGTCATATAAGTTGCGGGTGCTATTTAATACATCGACAATAGTTCGCGTGCCGACTTCAAAGCCTGCTTGCGTTGCTTTTAGCGCACTTTCGGCACTGATCACCGATTGTTGTAATGCTTTAATCGATGAAATCGCTTCAATCACAGTATGATAGGCATTGCGAGTATCACGTACAACACTGCGGTGGGCTAAGGCAAGATCTTGACTAGCAACCACATAATTTTGTTGTGCTTGGCGTACTATACTTGAGGTGGCACCACCCGAATAAAGTGGCACGGTTAACGTTATTCCTAAGTTTTGGCTATTATAATACGGTGTTGAAGGAAAGGTAATATTACCATTTTGGGCTGCAAATCCGGTGGTGCTTGTTGATTTTCCAGCCGATCCTTTAAAATCAATGGTTGGATAATGTCCCGCTTGGGCAATATCGATATTTTTCTTCGCAATATCCACACTGACTTTTTGTACGATAATATCTAAACTTTTTGATTCTGCTATTTGCTGCCATTCGTTTGCACTTTTGGGCGCTGGGGTTGTGGTGCTAAAACTACTCGTATTGAGTGCACTTAAGTTAGTTGGATAAACATCGGTAATTGTACGTAACTCTTCTTCAGTACTGAAGACTTTGTGTTCAGCTTTTATTTCTGAGGTTATCGCATTATCATATTGCGCTTGGGCTTCATGAACATCAGTTATCGCGGTTAAACCAACGGCAAAGCGTTGTTTGGTTTGTTCTAATTGCCGTGCTATCGCTGTTTTTTCGGCAACAGCAAATTTTAAACTTTCTTTGGCGTCTAAAATATCAAAGTAGGCTTTGGTTACGCGAATAATCAATTGCTGTTTGGCTAATTGGAAATTGAGATCACTTTGATGAGCCGATTTTTTTGCATTGCTCATTTTCAACCATGAGTCATGATGATACAGCTGCATGGTTAATTCAGCGCCGTAAGTAGTTGAGTCTGTGGTTAATGTAATTAATGAGCCGATAGGCGCTAATTCTTGGAATGCGGTTTGATAGTTTTGTGTTTCTGATTCTCGTGAACTCATATCAGCACTCGCATTGAGTTGCGGTAATAATATTGCTCGTGCTTGAATAATACCTTCTTTAGCCGCTATTGCCAGTGCTTGTGCTTTTAATAGGGTAGGATCACTCTTGAGTGCTAATTGGTAAACTTCAGCTAAATTTTCAGCATATAAATTGTTACTTGATGCCGCCAAAACAACACCAACAACCAAAGAGATAAGGGTTTTCTTCATGACTAAGCTATTCCTTTCATGTGTATATTATACTATGGGTTAAGTTTAATAATTTATAAGTTATTATTAACCTAGTATTTTTATCATCTATCTAAGTGGAAAATATTGCCCACAAGTTTAAATTAAATAAATGTTTAACTTTGCTTTCTAGTGTAACAAAATATTTTTAGGGTGTGAAAATACTAAAGCAAGCAGAGTATAAAGGACAAAATAATGGTTATACAGCAATTTAATAACAATGATGTTGAAATATCGAACATTATTACTAAGTATCAGGGTTTTTTTAAAGTGGATGAATATCAGCTTCGCCATCGTTTATATCAGGGTGGCTATAGTAAGATATTCACCCGAGAAATTTTTGATCGAGGTGATGCTGTTGTGTTAATGCCTTATGATATTCGTAATGATAACTTGGTTTTTGTTAGTCAGTTTCGTGCGGGTGCGTTAGCGAAATACAAGGGTAGAAAACAGCAGTCACCATGGTTATTGGAATTCGTTGCCGGCATGTTTGGCGAAAATGAAAGCCCTATTGAGGTGGCTATTCGAGAAGCTAAAGAAGAAGCTAATTTAAATATTTTAAGCAACGCTATTGAACCTATTATGCAATATCTTTCTAGCCCCGGTGGAACCAATGAAATGATCCATTTGTACATTGGTTTTGTTGATAGTACTGATATAAACGGTAACGATCTTACTGGGGTTTATGGTTTAGCAAACGAAAATGAAGATATTTTGGTTTCGGTTATTTCACGTGTTGAGGCAATGTCACTACTTGCTCAGGGCAAAATTAATAACGCCGCTACGGTTATTGGGTTACAATGGCTACAGCTTAATTATTTACGATTGCAAACTATGACTACAAGCTAGGCTTGCAAGTGACGATGGCGAATAAGCCGCTGCTCAAGAAAAATAGGTTCATTGTATGACGTTAGAAAGATCAACAAACCATACAAAAAAATATCGACCGAGTTTGTCGAGCTTGATGCAATTGTGTGAAAGCAATTATTTATTAATGAGTCGATTACTCTTTAATAAAAAAAATGCAACCACTGAAAGTGCAGGTGATCGACATGATTTTTTTATTTCTGAACAATTAAGTTATTCCATTGTTGTAAAAGAAGTGACGCGCTACACCACGTTAGTGCATATAGCACAAAACATTAATTCAAATACTAAACACGCTTTTAATGCTTTATTCGCGCCTACTATGATCATTCGTTTGTATCATGACGCGCGCATGGCAGAAGTTAACAGTAGCCAGCATATTCGCTGGATCAAACCTCGTTACGATTATCCCAATGAAAAAATGCACCTTCCCGATGAAAAACAGCAAGTTAATCAGTTTTTAAAAGAATGGTTACAACTTTGTTTGCACCAAGGCCAAGTGATAGTGCCTTTTTTGAAAACAGGTTTAAATGGTGAGGGTTAATTTACTAGCTTGTAGGTGTTGTTCTCGCGATGACAGCTGATATTAATGTCGCGCAATTTAGTGATTGTCATTTATTTGCCGATAAAAATGCCTTACATTATGGGGCGAATGTTTATCAAAATTTACTTAGGGTATTGACTGACTTAGCTAAAGATAAATCGTTAAAGGCGATTATTTTTACTGGTGACTTAAGCCAAGATCATAGTGAGCAGTCGTATCAAAATTTTGTTGATGCGGTTAGCTATTGTCGAATAACAACGCCTATTTATTACCTTGCTGGTAATCATGATCAAGTAACACTACTTAACAAATACTTAGTTAATGATCCTTTTACTAAGCAAAAAATTATTGAAAGCGAGCATTGGCAAGTGTTACTGGTTAATAGTAAAAGTGATACACCCGCAGGCATTTTTGATCATCAAGCACTCAATTTTATTAGCGATAATATTAATCCTAATAAAGCTCAATTATTATTTAGTCATCATCATCCGATAGATGTTGGCTATTTTATTGATAAACATGGCTTGAAAAACCAACAAAAATTATGGCAAACAGTAAGCAACTATCCGTCAATAAAAGCGTTAGCCTGTGGTCATGTGCATAGAGCTTTAACTTTAGCTAAACAGCTTGCAGACCGTGAAGTAAAAATATTAACTTGTCCAGCGACATCAATTCAATTTGATCCCAGCGTTGATACGGTAAAAGCCTTGCCTAAAACATCAGATCAAGGCGTTGGTTATCGGCGTTTTAGTTTGTGCGCAAAAGGTGAATTGACCACTGAAGTGCATTTTTGTCAGCTAAGTAATTAAAGGTAACATGGGTATATATGCCAAAGAATGATATCAGGTAACTGAAAATTTTATTGACGATTTAAACTTTCTTGAGCAAAATCAATTGCTGACAAAAAATAATTATTTTGTCATGGTACAAACTGGCGACGAAGTGTTAGATTATCTACAAGCTGTGATGAAATATAAACAATTAACTATTCAGCAAGATGGCGATCATAGTTTGGTAAATTACCAGTAAATGTTGCCGCAAATGACTAAATTTTTTCAATTATCTTAATGCTACTTGGCAACGTTTGTGTTGAATACTAAAACCGCCATCATGGTTGTATCCGTCATCCTGACGCAGGTCAGGATCTCAGCAACTTAATACCAATTGTATTAAGTTGAGAATCTTAAAAAATTACAAAAACGAATAACAAAGCTTATGACTGAACAATATAATTCTGAATCAATTGAAGTGCTTAGTGGGCTTGAGCCCGTTCGCCGTCGTCCTGGCATGTATACAGACACCACCCGTCCTAATCATTTAGGGCAAGAAGTAATCGATAACTCAGTTGATGAAGCTCTGGCGGGTTATGCGCAAAACATCACTGTTATTTTAGACAAAGATCAATCACTTGAAATCATTGATGATGGACGCGGTATGCCTACTGATATCCATCCCGAAGAAGGCGTTTCAGGGGTTGAATTAATCTTTTGTAAATTACATGCGGGAGGAAAATTCTCTAACAAAAACTATCAGTTTGCGGGTGGTTTGCATGGAGTTGGTATCTCTGTTGTTAATGCTTTATCTAATCGAGTTGATGTTACCGTCAAACGTAATGGTAAAGTGTTTGAAATGGCCTTTGAACATGGTGACAAAGTTTCAGAACTCAGTGAAACAGGTACAGTTGGACGACGCAATACGGGCACAAGAGTTAAATTTTGGCCTGATATTAAGTATTTTGATTCACCCAAATTTTCGGTATTACGCCTTACCCATCTATTAAAAGCGAAAGCGGTGTTATGCCCAGGGTTAACGATTAAATTTCACGATAAAAATGAAGATAAAAAATATCAGTGGTGTTATCAAGACGGTTTGGAAGATTATTTAAAAGAGTCGATTAAAGGGTATGTTTGTTTGCCTGAGGCACCCTTTATCGGTAGCTTTTCATCGCAACATGAAGCTGCAGATTGGGCGATATCTTGGTTACCTGAAGGGGGAGAAGGCATCGGTGAAAGCTATGTTAATTTGATTCCGACTATTTCAGGAGGAACACACGTTAATGGTTTACGCCAAGGTTTGTTAGAATCAATGCGTGAGTTTTGTGAATTTCGTAATCTCATTCCTCGAGGGATTAAATTAACGCCTGATGATATTTGGGATAAGTGTAGCTATATCTTATCGGTAAAAATGCAAGATCCACAATTTGCAGGTCAAACTAAAGAACGGTTATCTTCGCGCCAATGCGCTGCTTTTGTTATGGGTGTGGTCAAAGATGCCTTTAGTTTATGGTTAAATGAACATACGGATATTGCTGAATCGTTAGCTGAATTTTGCATCTCAAATGCGCAGAAACGTATGCGTGCTAGTAAAAAAGTGGTGCGCAAAAAAATCACTTCAGGCCCAGCATTACCGGGAAAATTAACCGATTGTGGTAGCCAAGATATTAAGCGCACAGAATTATTTTTAGTTGAAGGTGATTCGGCTGGCGGTAGTGCTAAACAAGCACGTGACCGAGAAATTCAAGCAATTATGCCGCTCAGAGGTAAAATATTGAATACTTGGGAGGTTGACTCTAATCAAATTCTCGCTTCACAAGAAGTACATGATATTTCGGTTGCTTTGGGCATAGATCCCGACAGTGATGATCTCTCAGAACTGCGTTACGGAAAAGTTTGTATTCTCGCTGATGCAGACTCTGATGGACTCCATATCGCGACACTCTTATGTGCCTTGTTTACCCAACATTTTTTACCTTTAGTGCAACAAGGGCATGTTTATGTTGCCATGCCGCCTTTGTATCGAATTGATGTGGGTAAAGAGGTGTTTTATGCTTTAGATGAAAGTGAAAAAGACGGCATTTTAGATCGTATTGAAGCGGAGAAAAAACGCGGTAAAGTTAATGTGCAACGCTTCAAAGGCTTGGGCGAAATGAATCCATTGCAATTGCGTGAAACCACCATGGACCCTAATACTCGCCGTTTAGTACAGCTTACCGCTGAAGCAGATGAACATGATCAAACCATTGAAATGATGGATATGTTGCTCTCAAAAAAACGTTCAGGCGATCGTAAAGCATGGCTGCAAAGTAAAGGTAATTTAGCGCAAATATAAATTAGTGGCTGTTAACTGTAATAAATAACTAGGTAAAGAATCGGTAGGCTTTGGGTATGGCCGA
>CAZVPC010000007.1:0-20501 GCA_964629005.1 uncultured Pseudoalteromonadaceae bacterium
CTTAACGGTAAAACAACACCAACAAGATCTTGCCTTGTTAAAAGAGAAGCAGCAGTTAGCCGTTCATAATGATAAATTATCACAAAATCAACAACAAAAATTACATTTAAGTAATAATATTATTCGTTTAGAACAAACGATAAAACACACTAAACAGCAGCGTTTTGAGGCTAAAAATCAACTGAGTCAACTAGAAAAAGCACTTGCAGACAACGTTGAATTTCAACAACAAGAACAATTTAAACTAGTTGACGTGGAAAATTCACTCAGCCAAAATTTGCCTGAACTAGAGCACATTGAGCAACAATTAGAGCAGAGTCAATTTAATTTGACCGAGCAACAAGAAGCATTACAACGTTGTTTTCAGCAATGGGAGCAAGCGAATCAATGCGCCAATGAACAGCATCAACAGGTTACTAATTTTGATGCAAAAATGATAGCACAACACCAGCTGATCACTCAGTCTCAACAATTAGTTAAGCAAGCAAAAGATAGGTTGATTGAGCTGGAAAGTAGTTGCCAAAGCACCGATTTAGTTATGTTAGCAAGCGACATTGACGAATATAAACAACAACTCAAGACGTTATTATTGCAACAAACTGATTTACAAAGCGACATAATTAAAACGCAACAAACACAGCAACATCAGCAACAACGATTGGCCACCGCACAAGCCCAAAAACAGACCTTGGCAACGCTGTTAACGCCGTTACAGCAACGTGATAATCAAGTCCCTGATTGGTATCAGCAACAAGTTGAGTGGCGAAAGCAGCAGAACTTATCAAGTTATGGTCGTGTTTATCAACAATTAACCGTTGCTCCACAATGGCAATATAGTGTTGAATTAGTGTTAACTCAGTGGTTATCGGCTGAGCTTGTTGATAGCTTTCCTCAAGATGTTAAAGATAGTAACTTATTGCCAGAGCGATTATTATTTATTAAAAGTAACGCAGAAAACGTTGAAGTAAAAGCAAATACTTTAGCGGCTCAGGTATCGGGTAATGCCTTGTTTATTCAATGGTTAAATAAAATTTTTATAGCCGAAAATATATTGCAAGCACAACAGTTATTAGTTGAACTAAACGATGATGAAAGCGTTATTTGTTGTGATGGTACTTGGTTGAGTCATTATTTTTTTCGTAAAGGCGCTGTTGATTCGTCAGAAGATTTATTACAAAGAAAGTCGCAAATAAATGATTTTACTGAGCAAATTGAAAAACTAAGTGATAATATTAATGAGCTTGAACTGCACTTAAATGCCCAGCAGAAAATTAACGAGTTATTAAAGACAAAGCAGCAAGGATTAAATAAAGCAATATCATCATTAAATAACTCATTGCAAAAAAAAGAGCAAGATGCAGCATTAACACAACAGGCTCAGCAACACATTCAACAGCAAATTGTGCAAGTACAGCAAAGGATCTGCCAGTATAATACGCAGTTAGAACAACAAGAACATGTTTATAATAAGTTAGAGCAGCAATATGAGCATGCGTTGGCGCAACAAGCACAAAATAATCAGCATTCACTCGCTGAACTAACGCGTCAGCGTGAACACATGCAACAAGATATTAAAAGCTTACAAGCAATGGTGCAACAGTTTCAACAACAGCATCATCAAATTTCACTTTTAGTCGTAAAAGGCAAAATTACTAAAGAAAATATTGAGCAAAAAATTCAGCAAGCAACCATAAAAAATCAACAATTACAGCAAAATTTAACTGGGTTAAATTTTGCACAACAAGAAAAAAACACGCCATTAGCGGATGATGAAAAATGTTTGCAAGATTGGTTAACGCAGATGTCGCAACTTGAAGGTAAATTGAGTCTCAATCAAAAAAACGTAACGTTGGCGCAAACCAAGATTGAGCAGTTAAGCGATGAAAAAACGAGTTTATTTACAGAAATTGATCAGTCAAAAGAACGAGTAAACCTATATCATCTAGACACTGAAAATTATCGTTTACGAGGAGAAACTGTACTTGAACAGCTTAACGAGATGCAACAGGAGCTAACGCAAGTACTTGCTAATATGCCAAGCGAAGCAAAAGAAACACATTGGCAAGCTCAAATAGCTCGACTTGCTAAAGATATAGCCTCGTTAGGTGCAATTAATTTAGCCGCAATTGATGAATATAGTAGTGAG
Organism: uncultured Pseudoalteromonadaceae bacterium; assembly: GCA_964629005.1. Classification (GTDB taxonomy): domain Bacteria; phylum Pseudomonadota; class Gammaproteobacteria; order Enterobacterales; family Alteromonadaceae. The sequence goes on from CAZVPC010000007.1 coordinate 2,147, forward strand.
TTAACACGTAAAAATTTCTTAGATCAACAACACCAAGATTTAACGTTGGCGATAACAACGCTTGAATCGGCTATCGCAAAAATTGATAAACAGTCGCGACACAAGTTTAAAATTACCTTTGATCAAATTAATAATGATCTTAAACGTTTGTTTCCTCGGGTTTTTGGCGGTGGTAGTGCTTATTTAGCATTAACTGGCGATGATTTGCTCGAAACGGGCGTAACCATAATGGCAAGACCGCCAGGCAAAAAAAATAGTACAATTCATCTATTATCAGGTGGAGAAAAAGCGCTGACCGCATTATCATTAGTATTCGCAATTTTTCGTTTAAATCCGGCTCCTTTTTGTATGTTGGATGAAGTTGATGCACCTTTGGATGATGCTAATGTGGTTAGATTTTGTAATTTAGTCAAAGAAATGTCGCAAACCGTGCAATTTATTTACATAAGTCATAATAAAATTGCGATGGAAATGGCTACACATTTAACTGGGGTAACTATGTTCGAAGCAGGTGTTTCGCGAATGGTTACGGTTGATATTGACGAAGCTATTGCGATGGCAGAAGTAGAATAATACCAGTTATCTTAAATAGGTAAAAAACAGGCTGAGTGATGGAAGAAAGTTTTAGAAATTCATTAATTATAATTAGCGCGCTTATTATTGGTGCTATATTTGTGCACGGTTTATGGACAATAAGAAAGAATAAAAATCCTTATAGACTTAAAACAAGCTTTAAAGAAGTTAAAGAAATTAAAGAAGATGATTTAAAAGAACGATTATCTCGTGATTTTGATCGCTCAGGTTTTGATCAAGATGGGGTGAGTCAAGTTAAAGTGTTGGGGAAAAACGAATCATTACATAGGAGTGATGATTTGGTTTCTGAAGCGGAAACACCGACACAAGCTGCACCATCGCCAGAATTTTCTGCGGAACCACTTCCTTGTGATGTAGAAGAAAAATCATCGCTTGAGCTAGTACCTGAGGTAAATGAAGAGAGCAAACACGCTGCTGAATTTAATTTGATAGTTGATGATCTCTCTCAAGAGACTGAACAAACGTCTGCAGATATCCCCAGTTTGTACACTGATCCAGTTTCTAAACCAAAGCCGCGCGCAAAAATCAAAACGGCTGCGTATAAAAAAACGACGAAAAAATCCATTAGAAGTACAATAAAACGAGATCAAATGGAAATTAACTTTGGTGATAATACCATTGAAAATAACGATAAAGATTCTTCCTCATCGGTAGCGGCGTTGATTGATCCAGAAGTTTTGGCTATATCAGTTATTGTGCCACAAGGACAAATTATTTCAGGAGCCGCGTTGCTACCAAGTTTACTCACTTTAGGGATGAAGTATGGTGAGATGAATGTTTTTCATCGTCATCAAGATAATGCGGGTAATGGCAAAGTTACTTTTAGTTTAGTGAATGCCATGAATCCAGGGACTTTTGACCTTGATAATATGGAAAGTTTTGTGACACAAGGCGTCAGTTTATTTATGACTCTGCCCAATGCGAGTAATGCCTTTGAAGTATTTGATCAAATGTTAATTGCCGCTAAACAGCTAGCCGCTGAATTTAACGGACAATTACTTGATGATAAACGTAGTGTATTAACCAAGCAGACCGAACAGCATTACATTGGTAAAATACGTGAATTTGAAAGAAAAAGTCGTATTGCTTCTTTGTAAGCTCATTATTTTATTTAGAGTTAATTAATGTCTGAAATATTACCTGCCAAGCGCATTGAACAGCTTCATCAAAGCATCAATAACTATAATCACCAATACTATGTACTTGATCAACCCAGCGTTCCTGATGCGGAATATGATCGTTTAATGCGCGAATTAATCACCCTTGAATACCAATACCCACAACTTAAACGCGCTGATTCGCCTAGCCAAAAGATTGGAGGTGAAGCGTTAAAAGAATTTACGCAAGTTGCTCATCAAATACCGATGTTATCACTCGATAATGTTTTTTCATCTGAGCAATGGCAAGCCTTTGTTAAGCGTATTCATGAACGTTTAAATTTAGCCGCTAATATTGCTTTTTGTGCTGAGCCTAAATTAGATGGTTTAGCGGTAAGTTTGCGTTACGAACACGGTGTTTTAGTGCAAGCGGCAACTCGCGGTGATGGTAGTACAGGGGAAAATATAACGGAAAATGTGCGCACCATCAAATCAATACCATTAAAACTACTAGGTGAGCATTATCCAGATATTTTAGAAGTGCGTGGTGAAGTATTCATGCCCAAAGTAAGTTTTGAGCAACTTAATGAGCAAGCATTAAAGAAAGGTGAAAAGCCATTTGCTAACCCTCGCAATGCCGCCGCAGGCAGTTTACGCCAGTTAGACTCAAAAATTACCGCCAAACGTAATTTAGCTTTTTATGCTTATGGACTTGGTTTCGTTAGTACAAGTGATCATCAAGCGGCAAGTACTCATTGGTTAGCAAGTTCTCATTATCAACGTTTATGTCAGCTAAAAACGTTAGGTTTGCCAATGTGTCCTGAGGTTAAATTACTCGATAGTGCCAATGATTGTGAAGACTTTTACCAAGATATTTTGCAAAAGCGTGATCAATTAAGTTATGAAATTGACGGCACGGTGTTAAAAGTTGATGAGATCGCATTGCAGCAAAAATTAGGCTTTGTCGCCCGAGCGCCTCGTTGGGCTATGGCTTATAAATTTCCAGCACAAGAAGAATTAACGACTGTTGAAGCGGTAGACTTTCAAGTAGGTCGCACGGGCGCGATCACACCCGTAGCACGATTAAAACCTGTGTTTGTCGGTGGAGTTACCGTCAGCAATGCCACCTTGCATAATCAAGATGAAATTGAACGTTTGGGGCTGAAAGTTAACGACACCGTTATTATTCGTCGTGCGGGTGATGTGATCCCGCAAATTGTTAGTGTAGTGCTTGAAAAAAGAGCTGATGATACTAGCAATATTGTTTTTCCTAACGTTTGTCCTGTTTGCGCAGCTCCGGTTGTAAAAGCAGCAGGAGAAGCAGTATTACGCTGTACTGCAGGTTTGTTTTGTGCCGCACAACGCAAAGAAGCAATCAAACATTTTTCATCACGTAAAGCTCATGACATTGATGGTTTAGGCGACAAATTAGTCGAACAATTGGTGGACGAAAAATTAATAGAAACGCCGGCAGATTTGTTTAAGCTCTCAGAAATTGAGATCAGTACTATGGCGAGAATGGGACAAAAATCGGCAAAAAATTTATTAGCCGCATTAGTTAAAGCAAAACAAACTACCTTAGCTAAATTTATTTATGCACTTGGTATACGGGAAGTTGGTGAAGCAACTGCTAATAATTTAGCCAATCATTTTTTGACTTTAGACGCAATTAAAACGGCAAACGAAGAACAGTTACAAGAAGTTGCTGATGTGGGCGAGGTGGTTGCAAAAAATATCCTTAATTTTTTCAAAGAATCCCATAATTTAACCGTTGTTGCTGAATTAACTGAACTAATGTCTTGGCCAGTCATTGAGGTTAAATCAGCGGTGCAACAACCGCTGGCGGGTTTAATTTATGTGATCACCGGTACTTTAAGTCAATTGGGGCGTAGCGAGGCGAAAGCTGAATTGCAAGCCCTTGGTGCAAAAGTATCCGGAAGTGTTTCAGCTAAAACAAGTTATGTGGTTGCGGGCGATAAAGCAGGGTCAAAATTGCTCAAGGCGCAAGAATTAGGCATTAAGGTATTAACAGAAGATGATTTACTAGTTTTATTAAAAGAGTATCAAGGCTAATGCGGTTTAGAACAATATTTTTGTTGTTTGTGCTGGCTAGCTTTGTCAGCAATGTTTTTGCTTTAGAGGTGCTAACGTCGACTCAAACATTGCCTGTTATTGAAAAATCACGACAAGAAAAATTAATTGCCATGTTAAATAAGTCGCAACAACATAGCATTGTAAAACATTTATTTGCTAAAATTGTAAAAATGCAAGACAGTGCCGGTTTGGTTTATGTTGGCGCTGAAGTCAACAAAGCCGATTTGAGCGTTTATCTTGAGCAAATGAAAAAAATATTAGGTTTAAAAAACTATCAAACTTTTCGTGCTAATCAAACCGCTCGCGATCAACAAAGTTTTCATTTAACTTTAATTAATCCTTATGAATATCAAAGCTTGGTTAAAACGGTTGAATTTGATCAAATGATCAAAATTACCTTGCATGGTTTAGGGCAAGTTAAAATGGCAGGTCATGATAAAAAACAACAAAGCTTTTTTGTTATTGCATCGTCAGTCGATGGACAATATTTTCGCCAAAAACATTTGTTAAAACAAAAAGATTTTCATATTACCTTAGGTTTTGATCCCCAAGACATTTACACCATGAGTAAAGGGGTAGAGCGTCTTATTAAAGTTGATTAGATCTACACAGTGATTTAGATGGTGTTACCTGAAACGAGTATTAAGTACTTAAGCTAACACTCAATAATATTAACCGCTAAACCGCCTCTTGATGTTTCTTTGTATTTAGTTTTCATGTCATTGCCTGTTTCCCACATGGTTTTGATCACTTTGTCTAAAGAAACTTTATGGGTGCCGCTACCGCGAAGTGCTAAGCGTGAAGCATTTATGGCTTTAACTGCACCCATGGCGTTGCGTTCAATACATGGGACTTGTACTAGGCCGCCGACGGGATCACAGGTGAGTCCTAAATTATGCTCCATGCCAATTTCTGCGGCATTTTCTACTTGCGAAGGATTACCACCTAATATTTCAGTTAATGCGCCTGCTGCCATTGAACAAGCAACGCCAACTTCGCCTTGACAACCAACTTCCGCACCAGAAATAGAGGCATTGGTTTTATATAAAATACCAATTGCTGCCGCAGTTAATAAATAACGGATGCAGTCGTCGTCAGACACAGGTTTAACAAATTTGTTGTAGTAACACAATACGGCAGGAATGATACCAGCAGCCCCATTGGTTGGTGCGGTAACTACACGACTACCAGCGGCATTTTCTTCATTAACAGCTAGTGCGAATAAGTTAACCCAGTCCATGGCAACTAAGGGATCATTGCTGTTTTCTACTGATAAAGTGCGATGCAGAGCAGGAGCTCGACGAGTTACTTTTAAACCACCGGGTAAAATACCTTCGGTGCGAATTCCTCGTTCGACACTGTCGCGCATGGCATGCCATATTTTAATGAGTTTTATGCGAATAGTTGCTTCATCGGCTAAACATTTTTCATTGTTCATCATGATAGTACTGATACATAAACCTTTTTCATTGGCTTCACTGATCAGCTCATCGGCACTAGTAAAAGCATGAGGGCGATTAACATTGTTGTGTAGTGATAAGGCTTTGTCTTTTTCTCGTTCAAAGTCACAGTCTTGAACAATAAAGCCACCACCAATTGAGTAATAAGTTTCAGATAATATTAATTGCTCATTCTGGTAGGCTTTTAACGTTAGCGCATTGGCGTGAGCGGGTAACGTTTTACGACGATGATAAACAATAGCGTTATTTTTGGGAAAGCTAACCGCGTGAAGGTGGGCTAAATTAATTTGTTCACTGTTGATCACTTCAGCCAAAAGAGTGTCAATGTCATCAACATTGATATATTCAGGGCTTTCACCACTCAAACCAAGGATCACCGCTTTGCCCGTGCCATGACCAATGCCCGTTTGACCTAAGGAGCCAAATAATTCACAACTAACGCGATCAACTTGGTTTAACTGTTGTTGACTTTGCAAGTGATCAACAAATTTTTTAGCGGCACGCATGGGGCCAACGGTATGGGAACTCGATGGGCCGATACCAATCGAAAACATATCAAATACACTAATCATTAGTAAAACCTGAATTATTAACTATAAATAGCCGAATGTTTGAAATTATCTTCGGTAATGGTACCTGAAAGTTATTAGCGCTGACAACAAAATATTACTGAGTTGGGTTGTTTAACGGATATGATCGCTTAAATCTTTCAATATGGCTGCGGTAGCACCCCAAATATTATAATTATTATAGGGCATAAAATGAACTTGGTATCGTTGTGGTGGTTGTTCAACCCAAATTGATTTTACATTGGCTGGATCGAGAAAATGTTCAAGGGGGACTTCAAAAATTTCTTCTACTTCATCGACACTTGCTGTTAATAAAAGATCAGCGGGGATCAGAGCAACAATGGGGTTAACAATATAACCTGAAATAGTTTGATACGGGTGTAGTTGACCAATAACATTGCAGTGTTGTGGTAGTAGTGAAATTTCTTCAAAGGCTTCGCGCGTGGCGGTTGAAATTAAATCAGTATCGCTAGCATCGACTCGACCACCCGGAAAACAAATTTGTCCCCCATGTTGGCGCAAATGACTAGCACGTTTAGTAAATAAAATTTTGATATGATCATGATGGTCAACCAGTGGTACTAATACGGCTGCTTGTTTGAGTGGATTGTTTTTTGAATGGCTAGGGTGTTTATATTTATGTGATGACGCGGATAAAGAGTTAATTTGAAAACGTTGTAAAAATTCATTTTTGGTCACTACATTTAATCCTCGTTAAATGCTGCTGTGCAGACATTTGACTTAAAACAGGTAAAATTTTATTAACTTTATCAAAAGTTTCTTGGTATTCACTCGCCACGGTGGAATCTGCGACTATACCGCCGCCAGCCCAACAATATATTTTATTTTGCAGAACTTCTTTTTTACAAACTAAAGTGCGGATTGTGATGCTGGTATCCATTTTACCACAAGCTGAAATATAACCAATAGAGCCGCAGTAAATACTACGTCGATGTGGCTCTAATTCTTCAATAATTTCCATCGCTCTAATTTTGGGTGCGCCGGTGATAGAACCACCGGGAAAAGCGCCGCGCAGCAAGTCAGTTGCGTGTTGATCAGGTGCAAGTTGTCCTTCTACCGTACTCACTAAATGATGTACCGCCGGAAAACTTTCAATAGCAAATAATTTCGGTACTTTTACGGAGCCGGCAAGGCAAGTTTTACTGAGATCATTACGAAGTAAATCTACGATCATTAAGTTTTCAGCTTGATCTTTGGTGGATAATTTAAGTTCTTGCGCATTTTTTTTATCAATAAAATTATCGGTATGCCTTGCTCGTGTACCTTTTATGGGTTTACTTTGAACTTTATGAGTGCGGTCAATTTGCAAAAAACGTTCAGGTGAAATACTTAAAATAGTGAAGTCAGCAAAGCGCATAAAGGCTGAAAATGGCGCATTATTTGCGGCTCTAAGTGCTAAATAGGCGTTAAATTCATCACCTTGATAAGGTGCACTAAAACGCTGTGCTAAATTTATTTGATAACAATCACCCGATAATAAATAGTTTTGTACTTGCTTAAATTTATTTTGGTAAGCGTGTTTACTCAGGTTACTTTGCCAATCAGCTTTAATTTCAAAAGCTGGTGAGGTTTGAGCTTTTTGCATAAGATTTTCTAACCAAGCAAGCAGTTGAGCTTTCTCTGGATCAGGACAAACTAGCCAAGTTTGCTGGTGTTTGTGATCGATAATAATAGCGTGTAAATAAATACCAACCGCCATTTCTGGTAAATTAATATCGTGCTCAGCAAGCTCAGGTAATTGTTCAAAACGACGACCTAAGTCGTAACTAAAATAACCTAAGCTACCGCCAATGAAAGGTAATTCTGCTTTAGGTAGCGTGATGTTTTTAAAAACGGAGTGCTGAATGTTTTTAAGCAAGGTTAATGGCTCAACTTGGCTACGCTCGGTTCTTGTTAGTGTTTGCGTATTATCGTACCAATTAATTTCAGTATTTTTACCTAAGGTAGTTAAGGTTACACTGGGTTGCCATACCATAATGTCGTATTGACAATCGGGGTGTTTACTGTCACAAGAGTCTAACCAAAAAGCCCAAGGCAGTTTGGCAAAAGGGGTGAAAATTTGTGACGCGCTTTGTTGGTTTTCAAATTTCAAGGGCGTTATAGAAATAGAGCTATCTGGCAAGATGATATTCTTCAAAAAGGTTCAGTAAAAAGTTTGCTTGAAAATGTGAACAGGCTACTAGTAGCCTCGTTATAAGCAGGGTATCATATCGGCAAAGCTATTACTTTCAACTATGATCAGCATAATAATTTAAATTACTTGTAAAAAAAGCCGTATATTTTATTGCACAACGTTTAGTTTTTTTATGATAAATAAGAGAGAAGAGGACGTAATGACCACTATTAAACAACAAGATTTTATCGATAGTATTGAAGATGCTTTGCAGTATATTTCTTACTATCATCCGTTAGATTTTATTCAAGCATTAGAAAAAGCTTATCACAAAGAGCAAAATACTGCGGCCAAAGATGCGATAGCGCAAATACTTATAAATTCACGCATGTCAGCAACAGGAAAACGCCCTATTTGCCAAGATACTGGTATTGTGACTTGTTTTGTAAAACTAGGTATGGCTGTTCAATGGGACAAAACTGACTTAACTGTTCAGCAAATGGTGGATGAAGGTACTCGTAGAGCTTACCTAAATCCTGATAATCCCTTGCGTGCATCAATTGTTGCCGATCCTGCGGGTGCTCGTAAAAATACCAAAGACAATACTCCCGCTGTTGTTCATATTGAACTAGTTGCGGGTGATGAAATTGAAATAATGATCGCTGCTAAGGGTGGCGGTAGTGAGAACAAAACTAAAATGGTGATGTTAAATCCGAGTGATTCAGTGGCTGATTGGGTGGTTAAAACCTTACCTACTTTGGGCGCAGGTTGGTGTCCGCCAGGAATGTTAGGTATAGGTATTGGTGGTACGGCTGAAAAAGCAGCGGTTTTGGCGAAAGAAAGCTTAATGGATCCTGTTAATATTCAAGATCTTATTGATCGTGGTGCTGAAACAACTGAAGAAAAACTGCGTTTAGAAATTTTTGAGCGTGTTAATAAACTTGGTATAGGTGCACAAGGGCTTGGCGGATTAACTACCGTAGTGGATGTTAAAATTATGTCGGTGCCTACCCATGCAGCTTCAAAACCAGTGGTGCTGATCCCTAATTGTGCAGCAACACGTCATGTACATTTTCATCTTGACGGCACCGGTCCTGCGGTTTTAACACCACCAAAAATTGAACAATGGCCAGAGATCACTTGGGAAGTGGGTGATAATGTTCGTCGTGTTAATGTTGATCAGCTTACTAAAGCAGATATAAGCCAATGGAAGACGGGCGAAACGGTATTATTATCGGGAAAAATTTTAACTGGCAGAGATGCAGCTCATAAACGTATTCAAGAATTACTAACGTCAGGTAAAGGTTTACCAGAGGGCGTTGATTTCACCAATAAATTTATTTATTACGTTGGTCCTGTTGATGCTATTGGTGACGAAGCGGTTGGGCCTGCGGGGCCAACTACGTCAACCCGTATGGATAAATTTACTGAAATGATGTTAGCTGAAACAGGTTTGTTGGGAATGATCGGAAAAGCGGAGCGTGGTGTTGATACCGTTGAAACCATCAAAAATTATAAATCAGTTTATTTAATGGCAGTTGGTGGTGCGGCTTATTTAGTGTCTAAAGCGATCAAAAAAGCCCGTGTTGTTGCCTTTGAAGAATTGGGCATGGAAGCTATTTATGAGTTTGAAGTAGAAGATATGCCAGTAACTGTGGCAGTAGACAGCAATGGTGAGTCGGCACACATAACAGGACCTGCGATTTGGCGGGCTAAAATTGAAGAGTTGGATCAAAAACTGAAAGACGCACAATAATCTCAAAAACAATAATCTCAAAACACAGCGCTCTATTTTAAGTATAAATTAGAGCGTTTTATAAAAATAACAATAAAGGAAACCATGATCATGAAGATAAAATTATTAGCTTTATTCTGGCTAACTTGTGTTTCAGCTCTGGTGAATGCTAATACCCAAGTTAATAATGTTTTCACCGTAGAAAAACTTAACAGCTTAAATCAACTGCATGATGTTGTTATTTCACCTGACGGCAAACAGCTACTTTATGGACTTAAAAAAGGCACTAATTCTGACGATAATCATCTATATTTACAAAATATTGCTAATGGCAAAGTAAAACAGTTAACCACTAATAACAATGCTGAATTTAATGTGGTTTGGGCTGCTGATAGTCGATCAATTTATTTTTTATCAGCGCGAAGTGGCAGTTATCAAATTTGGCAATTATCAATAGTGGGTGGTGAGGCGCAACAAGTAACCGATTTACCTTTATCGGTAGATGGTTTTAAATTATCTACCGATGGGCAGTTGTTTGCGCTTACCATGATGGTAAAGCCTGATTGCCCTGATCTTGCCTGTACTTTAAAGGCGCAACAGCACGACGAACAGCAAAAACATAACACGCGTGTTTATGATCACTTAATGATACGTCATTGGGATACATGGAGTACTGATTATAAGAAACACTTGTTTGTGGCTAGAAAAACAGCAAACGCGATGATCACTACGGCAAAAGATCTTATCCCCAATTGGCAAGGTGATATTGCTGGTATTGCGGAGGTTAGTATTCACCCTAAATCAATGTCACTGGTGTTTTCGGCTAAAGACTCAGCAACTTCATTAACCACAAAAGATCACGCATGGACAACTAATTTTGATCTCTTTGAAGTTGATTTAACCACCAACAAATTAACGAATATTACTAAAGAAAATAAAGCATGGGATGCTAACCCTGTTTTTTCGCCGAATGGTCGTTTTTTAGTTTATAAAGCGATGTCGGTCCCAAATTATGAGTCGGACAAGTTTTCTTTACGTTTACGAGATAATGTTACCGGTATTACTCGCCAAATTGCTCAACAGTGGGATCGTTCCGTTGGTGAGATAGTTTTTGGTGATGATAATCGTACCTTGTACGTTAGTGCTCAAGATCTGGGTCAAAAAAGTATTTTTGCAATAAATTCAGAATTTGGCGATGTTCGCCGTATTTATAATGAGGGGAGTAATAGCGAGCTATCAAACGCAGGTAACAGTCTTTTCTTTACTCGCCATACACTTGCGACACCCAAAGATGTTTTTACTATAAAAACAGATGGTTATGGTATTAAGCAATTAACTCATGTTAATAAAGAGAAATTAAAGGGTATTGAATTTGCTGACTATCAACAATTTAGTTTTAAGGGTTGGAATAATGAAAAGGTGCGCGGTTATTGGTTAAAACCAGCTAACTTTGAACAAGGTAAAAAATATCCAATCGCATTTTTGGTTCATGGTGGCCCGCAAGGTAGTTTTGGCAATATCTTTCATTATCGGTGGAATGCGCAACTATGGGCGGCACAAGGCTATGGTGTCGTGATGATCGATTTTCATGGTTCAACGGGCTATGGACAAAAGTTTACTGATGCTATCGCGCGTGATTGGGGTGGAAAACCTCTTGAAGATTTACAAAAGGGATTTGCTTATATTGTTAAAAAAGAACCATGGCTTGATGGCAATAACGCTTGTGCTTTAGGGGCATCTTATGGTGGTTATATGATGAATTGGATTGAAGGCAATTGGTCTGATCAATTCAAATGCATTGTTAATCATGCGGGCTTATTTGATTTACCGAGCTTTTATCGCACCACTGAAGAATTATGGTTTCCAGAGCATGATCTTGGTGGACTACCATGGTTAACCACAGACAATGCTGGAAAAACGGTTAATATTAGTGAAGATTATACTAAGTTTAACCCTTCAGCCTTTGTGCAAAATTGGCACACTCCAATGTTAGTTATTCAAGGAGAATTAGATTATCGAGTGCCTTATAGCCAAAGTTTATCTGCATTTACTACTTTGCAACGAAAAGGTATAGATAGTCGGCTAGTGATGTTTAAAGATGAAGATCATCATATTCGCAACCCAGATAATTTAATATTTTGGTATCAGCAAGTCTTTAAATGGTTAAATCGTTATACCAAACAATAAATGGTGACTTGTTGTTGAGGCTATCTCTAATGAATATTACTATTTTAGCTAATCGAGACCTTGCCAGTAATTATGCGGTTAACCTGTTGTTACCTAGGTTAGCTGCACACCGCATTAGTCTTTTTATTTCGGCAAAAGTTGGTGCTAGTGCTAACAGCAAAGCTGATAAATTAAAGTCTTTAACATTTTTTGAGCAAGACTTATTTAATCAACTTATTTCACCACTTTTGGATGCAGCACCGCATAAACTAGGTAGTTTTAGAAGTTTTGCACAATTTAATAATGTTCTTTGCCAACCTGTAGAAGAATTGAATTTGATAAACTCGTCAGAGGGGGTGGCTAAAATTAAAAAAACAGCGCCTGATCTCATTATTTCTATTCGTTACGGCGTTATTTTAAAAGGAGAAATTTTAACATTAGCTAAATTTGGGGTATTGAATTTACACTCGGGGTTGTTGCCTGATTATCGAGGTGTTATGGCTACATTTTGGGCGATGTTAAATGATGAAGAGATTATTGGTATGACATTGCACAATATCAGCAACAGTTCCATTGATACTGGAGATATTATTGCAACGTCGCCATTAAACATTGATAAAAGTAAATCATATTTGTGGCATATTTTACAACTTTACCCTGCGGGATGTGAATTATTAATACAAACAATTTTATTAATTGCGCAAGGTAAGCAACCCGCAACTTATTCGCAGGCAAGTGGTGGACAATACTTTACCTTTCCTAACGAAAATGAGTTACTTGAATTTCATCACAAAGGTTTTGTTTTAGTTAACGAAAATGAAATAATTGATTTTATAAAATCTAAGTATTGTTAGTGGTATAAGGAGAATTTTTTTCTTAATGGGCGGTAGATGAATTAATGTTTTTTCTTAAAAGGTACTGTTTTTGTTACGAAAGCTTGTAATGCTGCTGATTTTCTAACCATATTAGTGCCGACTGTCGATCTGAGAATATTTCTAAATTCCATGCTGTTTTTCTCAATGCACCATTCGCTAGTGATCTGGTCGCTAAAACGGCAGATTTTGTATAGGCAACTACGGCCATCGCGTTAATTTCTTTAATATTGCCTAGATTTATTTGTGCTTCAAAATCGTAAGAATAGCAATTTATTTTATTGATCAGTAGAGAAAAAGGAGCGCTTAAATGGGCTTTTAAAAAGTTATGGTACTCTGTTACCATAGCAAGGGTCATTTCAATACCATCATCAACGATCACCTCGGCAATATCTGGGCTTAAAATAGTTATTTGAGCAAAGCTTAATTGGTATGTATCCATGTGTTCATCCTCCTCTGACTGCCACACAAGTTGATATTGTGATCAACTCTGATTTATACAGTATATTTAATTTTTTCCGATAGTGAAATATTTTGTGATAATAATTACTTGGTTTTAATGTAATTGTTAATAAATCATGCTTTAATAACTGTTTATAATTACAGTGCGCTGGATTTGTTATATGTTCGCTTTTGAAAATGAGCCATTGTTGTTGCTACTTTTTTCATTTTTGTTCTGTGTATTTTTGATTACTGCCATTTTTGCTATGCGTGCTAATCGACAAATTAAATTATTATCAACAGATCAGCGTGAACAAGTATTATTGTTGGCTAAAAATCATCAACAACTGCTGTTTAATGATGAGCAAATCAATAAATATATTGAGCAGATGCAACAACAGCAAAGGTTGAGCCAGCAACAATTAATGTCTGCACAACAGGCGCTAACAACTCATTTTGAACAACAGATAGCTGATTTGAAAATTAAAATGCTGAGACAATTAGCTGAGCAGTCTAGCCACTTTGATGATAAATTTACGGCTTTTAATCAACAGGTTATAAAAACTTTATTTGATCATAAATTGCAATTTAATGACAATCAATTAAAGGCTGTGGATCAGCTGGTTGATCACCTAAATAAAAGTACACTAGCAAGTCGTGAAGAACTTGCAAAAGCACTGGCGAGTAATAGCGAATTATTAGCGAAGCGTTTTGATAGCTTAACGTTATCAACAGATAATCGTTTGAAAGACATTAGTGTTCAAGTAGAAAAACGTTTAGCAGACGGTTTTGATAAAACCACGAAAACCTTTAATGATATTTTAAAGCGCTTAGCTTTAATTGATGATGCGCAGAAAAAAATCACCGAACTTTCTACGAATGTGGTTAGCTTGCAAGAAGTTCTCAGTGATAAACGCTCACGTGGTGCTTTTGGTGAAGTGCAACTAAATGCATTGCTCCGCAATGTTTTGCCCGAGCAACATTTTTCACTGCAACATACGCTATCCAATGGAAAAATTGCCGATTGTTTATTAATGCTACCTGAGCCGACGGGTAATGTAGTTATTGACTCAAAATTTCCGCTAGAAAGTTATAAAAAAATGAAAGATAACACTCTAGCGGAAACGGATCGCAAAGCGGCAGAACGTCAATTTAAGCAAGATATAAAAAAACATATTAATGATATTAGTACTAAGTATTTGCTTAAACACGAAACCTCAGACGGTGCCATTATGTTCATTCCAGCGGAAGCTATTTTTGCTGAGATCCACGCTCATCATGCAGATTTAGTAGAATTAGCTAATAAACAACGGGTATGGCTTGCGTCACCCACAACGTTAATGGCTATTTTAACGACGGCAAGATCGGTATTAAAAGATCAAGCAACCCGAGAACAAATTCATGTTATTCAAGCACACTTGTCAGATTTGGCGGTAGATTTTAATCGCTTTAGAAATCGTTTTGATAATTTGGCTAAGCATATTGATCAGGCGGCAAGTGATGTAAAGCAGATCAGCACATCAGCACATAAAATTAGTAATCGTTTTGAGAAAATAGAACAAGTTGAATTAGATAAAAAGCTTGAAACTTTGTAGATGTTGAGCGCGGCTAAAGCCCCGCCAATGAGTTACGTTTACGACTTGCTTTTGTAAGAGGGGATTTATCCGCGAAAAATGCACTAGCTATGTTAGTTAATAAAAGCAACATTAACAAAAACGATGCTCAATAGAATAGGGCATACATAACGTAAATAATTTCCCCAAATTTTTAACCATTTATTGCTATTTAATAATGCTTTGTCAGTTAATTTATTACCCCTATTCCAGATCCAGCCGACCACAATAAAGTAAAATAGACACATTATTGGTTGCATTATGGTGGTTAATACTCGAATAACTAAGCTGAATAATGCATCAAAATAGGCAATGATGATCATGCTAGCGATAAAAACTACGGCTGAGACTAACCAAGTAGCTTTGGCGCGGCTCATATTTTTGTCTTCAACTAAATAGGCAACGGGTACTTCGGTTGAGGAAATGGTTGAGGTTAACGCGGCAATAGCTAACAATGAGAAAAAAGCAATAGAAACAACTAAACCTATGCTGCCCATGGATTTAAATAAAGAGGGTAATATTTGAAATATTAATTGTCCTTCACCAATCAAATGGTGATCAACAAAAACCTTTTGTCCGGCATGTTGGGCAACAAATAATGCCGGTATAATTAACAAACCAGCCATAAATGCGATGAAAGTATCGAGGGCGGCAATTGAAATGACTAACTTACCTAAGTCTTTATCTTTTTGCATATAAGAGCCGTAAACCATCATACCGCCAACACCAATGGATAGTGAAAAGAATGCTTGCCCCATCGCCGAAATAATTAATTTAGGGTTAGTTACTTGACTGAAATCTGGGATCAGATATAACGCTAAACCTTCATCAGCACCTTCTTGTTGTAAAATATAAATGATCAAACCAATCAGCATGAGCAGTAAAATAGGCATTAAACGGGCAGACCATTTTTCAATACCAGCGTGTACTCCTTGATGAATGATAGTGGCGCCGAGCACAATAAATATAGGCGTAAAAATAATATTGCGTAAGGTACTTGACGTAGATAACCACTGGGAAAGCGTGGTAAAACCAAGCAGTTCACTAAATGCAGACAAAGCATGAGCTAACATCCAGCCGGCAACTATGGTATAAAAACTGAGCATCAAAATTGCGCCGACTAGACCTATTTTTCCAGCAGTACGTCCCAATTTTGGCATACTATTTTTGCAAGCAGCGGTTAAGGCACTAACAGGATTTGATTGTGCTTGGTTACCTATGTATATTTCAGCGTACAGTGCGGGTAATGCTAATAGTAACGTGACTAAAAGGTAGACTAATAAAAAAGCACCACCACCATTATTAGCCGCTTGTGTGGGAAAAGCCCAAATATTACCTAAGCCAATAGCAGAGCCAGCCGCAGCTAAGACAAAACCAATACGAGAATGAAAAGAGTCTCTATTTTTTTGCATAAAATTAAATAGTTATTATTTTTATTTGGCTTGAGCTTACCGAGTTAAGCTGCGTTAGGGAAGTTTTTTGAGATAAATTTCATTGAATTGGTATTAGCAATTAAAAAGTTAGTGTTACAATCTTACCTATTAGTAATCGCTTTAAGATGTTAACAACCATTATGCTGCAATATAAAATAATCCCAGTGACACCTTTCCAACAAAACTGTACGCTTTTTTGGTGTGATGAAACCATGCAAGCCGTCGTTATTGATCCTGGCGGCGATATAAAAAAAATTATAGCTGAAATTGAAAATGCTCAAGTGAAACTGGTCAAAGTATTATTAACCCATGCTCATATTGATCATGCAGGGGCAACCAAAGCTTTGGCGGAGCATTTTAAGGTGGTTATTGAAGGGCCGCACATGGAAGATCAATTTTGGATTGATTTGATCCCTGAACAAAAAACGCGTTTTGGTTTTGCAGATGCCGACGTCTTTAGCCCAGATCGTTGGCTAAATCAAGGAGATACAGTCCATTTCGGCAATATTGAATTGGAAGTTTATTTTTGTCCCGGTCATACTCCCGGCCATGTTATCTTTTTTCACCGTGCATCAAAGCTTGCGCAAGTCGGTGATGTTTTATTTCGTGGTTCCATTGGTCGAACCGATTTTCCTCGTGGTGATCATGCGACGTTAATTCAATCGATTCGTAAAAATTTATTCCCTCTTGGCAATGATGTGCGCTTTATTTCAGGGCATGGGGCAATGAGTACTTTTGGTGAAGAACGTCGTTCTAATCCTTTTGTTGGTGATGGCGTTAACTGAATGAGTTTAACATTTGTTTGAATATTAGGATTTAGCGGCTAATTCATCTTTGGTTTGCTGTAGCAAACTGGAAAAATAGTCAACAAGGCTATGAATGGAACGTGGTAGTTGATCTAACTCTATCGCGTCAATGAGGTTTTTAAGTTCTAAACCTAATTCAGTATCACCCTCTATTTTTAATCGACGTTGGAAAAATAACGTATCGGGATCTTGTTTGCGCCCAGCAATTAGTAATAAATCATCGCCACTGGCACTAAAGCTAACATCTTCAGAGCTCTCTTTTTTCACTTCTGTCATAATTAAGCGGTGTTGATCAAAGCTGAGCAGCCAATTTAAGTTTAAATCAGTTATTGAAATTCGTAGCCATTTATCTTGTAAAAATTCTAAATCACCGTCGCTGATCGCTTCCTTAAAAACTGAATGTAATGCTGGCAGCAATAATGCTTTTTGTACTTTAAATGGTACAAAAGTTAATGCTGGTTTTAATAGGCTTGGAATGGTTGAAATAAGTCGAGAACGAAAACTTAACGGTAGACGTTGCAAAGGCAATAATTTGATCACTGTGGTTATCCTTTATGCTGATTTGCCAAGTTTAGCAAATAATAAATCAGTTTTTTATGGCACAGATCAAATTTTATTAATTTGGGTCAAATAAAGTGAAGTTAAAATCCTTTAAAATACTCTTTTTCTTTTCATTACTACAAGAAGAATGATTATTTATGGAGTTACTTTGTCCAGCAGGTAATTTTCCTGCACTGAAAACAGCAATCGATAATGGTGCTGATGCCGTTTATATTGGTATGAAAAATGATACTAATGCACGGCATTTTGCCGGACTTAATTTTAATGACGGTAAATTAGTTAAAGCAGCTGACTATGTTCATCAACATGGTAAAAAACTTCATGTTGCCATCAATACTTTTGCTCACCCAGGAGCACAACATCGCTGGCAAAAAGCCGTTGATGATGCCGTGGCTATTGGCTGTGATGCTTTAATTATTGCTGATCTAGGGGTTTTAGATTATGCGGCCAATAAATATCCTTCGGTTGAACGTCATGTGTCGGTGCAAGCTTCAACCACTAACTTAGCGGCGATTGAATTTTATCAACAAAATTTTGATGTTGCTCGGGTTGTTTTACCTAGGGTATTGTCTATTCAGCAAGTAAGGCAATTAGCAAAAAATAGTCCGGTTGCACTCGAAGTATTTGCCTTTGGCAGTTTATGTATTATGTCCGAAGGCCGTTGTTACTTATCGTCTTATATGACCGGAGAGTCACCTAATACCGTGGGAGCATGTTCACCAGCTAAATATGTACGCTGGCAAGAAACCGCACAAGGTTTAGAGTCACGTTTAAATAATG
>CAZVPC010000007.1:20601-25490 GCA_964629005.1 uncultured Pseudoalteromonadaceae bacterium
AAATATGTACGCTGGCAAGAAACCGCACAAGGTTTAGAGTCACGTTTAAATAATGTGTTAATTGATCGCTATCAAGCTGACGAAAATGCGGGTTACCCAACGTTATGCAAAGGTCGTTTTGAAGTTGACCATAATATTTATCATGCGCTTGAAGAACCCACGAGCTTAAATACTCTCGAACTTATTCCCGAGCTGTACAAAATGGGTATTGCTTCCGTTAAAATTGAAGGTCGTCAACGCAGCCCTGCTTATGTTGAACAAGTTGCGCACACTTGGCGTATGGCTTTAGATTGTTATCAACAAAACCCAGATAATTATCAAGTAGAAGCGGCATGGATGAATACGTTAGCGAATCTTTCTGAAGGCTCACAGACAACGCTCGGTGCGTACCATAGAAAATGGCAGTAATGGCTATTAACTCGATTTAGGAAAAAAGTATGAAGTTTTCCCTCGGCCCAGCACAATTTTTCTGGCCAAAACAAGATGTAGAACAATTTTATCAAAAAGCGAAAGCGAGTAGTGCCGATATTATTTATCTTGGTGAAACGGTTTGTTCGAAACGCCGTGAATTACGTGACAAAGATTGGCTAGCATTAGCGCAAGAATTAAGCACGAGTGGTAAAGAAATTGTTATTTCAACCATGACCTTATTAGAATCACCTGCTGAATTACAAGTACTAAAACGTTTATGTAACAATGGTGAATTACTCGTTGAAGCGAACGATTTAAGCGCTGTGCAAATTATGTCAGAGCTTAAACTACCGTTTGTGGTTGGTCCTGCTATTAATTGTTATAACCTAGCCACATTAAACGTGTTGCTAAAACAGGGCATGAGTCGCTGGGTGATGCCGGTTGAACTTTCTGGTGATTGGTTAAAACAATTGCTAATTGAAGCAGAGCAAGCCAATATTCGTGATAAATTTTCAGCCGAAGTGTTTTCTTGGGGATATATGCCATTGGCTTATTCAGCGCGTTGTTTTACAGCGAGATCGGAAAATAAGCCTAAAGATGATTGTCAGTATTGCTGCATTAAGTATCCGCAAGGTCGACGCATGAATAGTCGCGAAGGTGAACGCGTTTTTGTGTTAAACGGTATTCAAACCATGTCGGGTTATCAATATAACTTAATTAATGAAGTGGTTGATATGCAAACCATGGGGGTCGATGTGGTCCGCATTAGTCCCGACAGCGACATTGCTTTACAAAAGTTAGATGATTTTCGTGCACAGTTGCAAATAGCAAAAAAATATCCACTAGATGGTGAAACAGAATGTAATGGTTATTGGCATAAAATTGCAGGCATGTCGGTGGTTTAGCGTGATATACTGCGGCTGCAAAAAATAGCCGTGCATCAGTCATTAAGCTAATAAGAAATAGTAGGTGTTACCATGTTTGAACTTAACTTTACTGAATTTACTCTGGAAGAATTTTTAAGCACTTATTGGCAAAAAAAGCCTGTAGTTATTCGACAGGGATTGCAAAATTTTGTTGATCCTATTAGCGCCGATGAACTCGCTGGGCTTGCTTGTGAACAAGAAGTAGAATCACGCCTAGTTTATAAAAAAAATGCACAGTGGCAGGCCGAATTTGGTCCGTTTGAATCCTATCATCGTTTTGGCGAGCAGAACTGGTCGTTAGTTGTACAAGCGCTTGATAATTGGAGTGAAACCGCAGCACAATTAATTGAGCCGTTTCGGTTTATTCCCCATTGGCGTTTAGATGATTTAATGGCAAGTTTTGCTACCGTGGGAGGCAGTGTTGGCCCACATATTGACTTATATGATGTGTTTATTTGTCAAGGCTCTGGCAAACGTCGCTGGCAGGTAGGTGATTGTGGTGAACATCATCAATTTGCTGCCCATGAAGCACTCTTACATGTTAAACCTTTTGCTGCGATCATTGATGTTGAACTCAATACCGGTGACATATTATATATTCCGCCTGGTTTTCCCCATGAAGGCATAAGTCTTGACGCATCAATGAGTTTTTCCGTGGGCTTTAGAACCACCTCAACGGTTAATTTACTCAGTGGTTTTGCCGATCATTTAATTGATAATGAACTCGGCGAAGAATTGATTGTAGATCCTCACCGTGGAGTAGCTCAACATAGTGGTGAAATTACCCTAGCAGATTATGCGTTGATCAAAGATCAACTCACCCAATTATTAGCCAATGATAATTTAGTGCGTCAATTTATCGGCTGCTTTATGACTAAAGCCAAACATGAATTAGACTTATTGCCTATGGATGAACCCTTAACAAGCACCGATATTAGTGAAATTTTAACCACTAATTCATTAAAACGTTTAGGTGGCTTACGGGCTTTTTATTTTAGCGACAGCATTGAGCAAGGGGTTTGTTATATTGATGGCAGTGAGTACACCTTTGCCGCGAGTATTGCGCCTGCGATAAAATTATTATGTGATCATGTCGAGCTATTGCCTGAGCAATTAATATTGTGGCGTGAAAATAATGACTTTGCTGAATTTATTACCGAGCAAATCAATGCGGGTTATTGGTATTTTGCTGAATGAGACTTGATAAATTTATCTGTAAGAGTACCGAGTTAACGCGTACTGAAGCAAAAAAGTTATTAAAAACAGGGCAAGTGCGGGTTAATGGTGAAATTTTCAAAAATCCGGCCAGCCAAGTACATGAAAATAATACGATTACAATTTCAACAGGAGTCAATGAACAAACACTCAGCGCGCGCAGTTCTCGCTATATTATGATGCATAAACCGCTTGATACTATTTGCTCTAATGTGGATGAAGTTTACCCCTCGATATTACATCACCTTAATATTGATAAAGCCTTTGATTTACATATTGCGGGTCGTTTAGATGCGGACACAACAGGGCTGGTGTTGATCACTGACAATGGTCGTTGGTCGCATAATATAATTTCTCCTAAAAAAGAGTGTGCGAAAATTTATCGAGTCGGGTTGAGAGACGAAATTTCGCCTGATCAATCACTTCATTTGATCAAAAAATTTGCCCAAGGCATTCAATTGCAAGGTGAAAAATCATTAACTAAACCAGCAAAACTTGAAATGATTAATCATCAGCAAGTATTGCTTACTATCACTGAAGGTAAGTATCATCAAGTGAAACGCATGTTTGCCGCCGTTGGCAACAAAGTTGTAAATTTACATCGTCAACAAATTGGAACGATTAAACTTGACGACACGTTAACAGAAGGACAGTGGCGATATTTAACAAAGGTTGAGATTGATACGTTTCTATAAAATAGGATGTTTGATTATTGATTATTGATTATTTTAGTTTTTTTCGCTTGAGGATATTTAATTTAGTTAATGATCCTTTCTAAAGCGTTATCTTCAACAGGCGGCTCTGGGCGTTTATAACGTCTTATTTGCACGATCATGCCGAGATAAGGATTGTCAAAATAGTGAATTTCTTTACTTATTACTCGTCTGTTTTGTTCAAAACGTATCGTTTTAAGTTTTGTTACTTGGTTTTGATCTGGCTTTAGTGCATCACTTGCTTGTTTAATTAATGTTTTGTTTAAAATATTAAAATCGGCAGTAATATAAAGATAATGATTTAAATTTACTTTGAAATAACCATCTAAAAACCAGTCTTGCAGTGGGGGTTGTGGTTTGTTAAATGTTAATTGTTGTGCTTGAATATTTTCAAATTCGCTGGGCTTTAGTATTAATTCATTGTTATCGAGTTGTGTAATAACTTCATCAATAACTTCATCATTGCTTTTATCAAAATGTTGTAATTGTTCAATAATACTGCTGATACGTTTCTGCACTGCTTGTTGATAAGCTATTTGTTTAGAAAACGGCTCTTTATTTGCTAGCGTGGCTGGTGCGTTTGTTGAAAGGGCTCTAGTTAAGGACAATTCTTGACTTTTTGCTTGCTTAAGTTCTTTATTATATATAGCTAAACGTTTTTGATAATCAGCTTGTAAATTATCACCAGCAAAAATATGTACGGGAATAGCTCTATTTCGTCCTTTAGGGGCTTGGCGCCAGCCGATATGTAATAACGGTTTGAAATTTTTGCTCCAACGTAGCTGTTTTACAATATTATTTAGTTGTAATGAGTCTTTATTTAACAAGTAGGGTTGATCACTAAATATGTTTTCAGCGGCATTAATAACATTCGGAACTTTGTCAACGGTAAAACCATAGCGATCAAATTTTGGATCTTGTTTACTAAGTTGCGTTAGTATTTTATCGGGTAAGCGACACAGTTTTTTTGTTGACAAATGATCTTGTGAATAGATAAAGGGGAAAGGATTAAAAGCCCGTTCAGCTTGGGCGACAACGTTAGCAATAGCTTGAGCTTCTGCTGAGGTTATAGCTGAACTCTCGTTTATGGTGGAAGTTTTGGCGATAATTGTTTCATTCGCCAAACTAGCTTCTTCTATAGCTGCCTCATTAAAACTCGTTATGTCGCTGCTCGTTTGCGGCATAGCTGCAATTTGATGGAGTTCTTTGACTTGAAAAAAAGGCGCAATTTTACTCGCTTGCATAAAAAAAGAACGTTGCGGCTTTAATTGCCCACATTGACTTATCAAAGATTTTAGCGAACGAATATCTGGTTTTAAAAAAGGTTTGAGTAGTTCGATAACTCGTCGTTGTCGAGGTAAAGGGCTAGACTCTGGGAATTGTTCTTTTAACTGGTTTTTATCACCAAGTTGAGTAAATAAAATAACTTCTATTTCAAACCAACGCGCTTTAGTATTATTTTTTGCGGCTAAAGCGATAGGGCTTGATAGCAATAACAGACAAGGTAATAATGCAATATATTTAGTTGATTTTAACAATTTTTATCCTAGATCATTTTACTAAATAGATGCTGAAACAAGTTCAGCATGACGTTAATATTAACATGAGAAAACTGCCATCGTGA